>JAOZST010000273.1:0-3671 GCA_029939535.1 Desulfobacteraceae bacterium
CCAGATCATGCTGGATGCCAATACCAAAATGCCCCAGATCCAGGGACATATTATACTCCAGAAAAAGATTTTTCTCCTTTGCCGAGGCACCAACTTCCCGAAGAAAAGAAGGCTCCAGATTTTCCAGAACACCATCATCCAGATGGAATCCATCCAATCCCAGATCAAGGCCCAGATCAAAAAGTTGAAACGTGGAAAGCTGTCTTTCCCAGGGAAGTTCAAATCCTGCCCATGCCTGGCCTATGCCATGGAGATATAAGCTATAGGTATGAAGCCCCAAAAGCATCTGACTGTCATTTTTAATATTTGAATTCATAAAATACAAACCTTTCTTTAATGGAAATTCTATAAGCACAATGTGATTATTAATATTTTAAAGAATTGTCAAAGAAAATTATTAGTTTATCCATTGACATATTCATCAGATGATAGCAATAAGTGCACTGAGATTTTCAGCACTAAAACAAAGGGAAAACAAAGGGAAAAATAAAATGAAAACCATAGCTGAGCACATGGATGTTGTAATTGCCGGAGGAGGTACAGCAGGCCATGTTGCAGCCATCCAGGCTGCACGGGCAGGGGTGAAAACATCTGTCATTGAAGCCGGCACCATGCTTGGCGGAACCATGACCTCGGGTGGAGTCAACATGCCAAACCATTTTTACAGCACCCGGGAACCAGTTGTCCTGGGGATTGCATGGGAATTATACACAAAATCCAAAGAGATTGAAGGTCTGCCAATCCCTGATTATAAGAGAAGAAGACCCATTGAAACTCCTGGCTATTATTCATATATCAATGTACCCATTTATGCAGCCATTGCTGAACAGGAGGCTGTGGATGCTGGAGTGCATCTTCATTACCATGAATTCATCTCCCAGGTCAGGCAGGATGGGGACTTCTGGGAGATCACTTCTCTGGGCCGGGGAATTCAGCGCACCACCCGGGCAAGGGAAATCATCGACTGCACAGGGGATTGTGATATTGTGCGCATGCTGGGACTTCCTGTAATAAGGGACAGGGAACGCCAGCCAGGAGCCTATCAATACAAGATTGAAAACATTGAACACGAACAGATCTGGGAAAAAGAAGTCCAGGCCATCTATGAAGAAGCCATGGAAAACGGGATTCTGGAAAAAGGAGATTTTGCCTATCCCAATATGCTGCCCTTTAAAAATTTCCTGGACCATGGCGGCCATAACGGCACCCATGTTTATGCCTCTGATACCTCTGATGCCTGCGGCCAGACAACAGCCAATATTGAAGGCAGAAAACGCATGCTCAGGATGTTCAAATTCCTCACCCAATCAATTCCAGGGTGTGAACGGGCTGTATTAAAAACCATGTCTCCCCATGCCCTTGGCCGGGATACCTTCCGGAGCATGGGTGAATACCAGGTAAAAAAACAGGATTTTTTAAATGCCACAAACTTTGAGGATAAGGTCTGTAATGCATTTAATTATATTGATATGCACAGCGAAAAAAAAGGGTGTGAGGTTTCATTCCTGAAATCCGCTGACCTGCTTCCCAAAGTACCGTTCAGGGCTCTTATTCCCAAGGGAAGCTCCCGCCTGACCGTGGCAGGAAAGATTGTTTCCTCGGAGAAATTAGCCTTTGCCGGAATCCGGGCCCAGTGCACCTGCATGGCCATGGGACAAGCCATGGGTGCAGCAGCAGCCCTTGGCATACAAAGAAAAATTCCCTCCAGGGATGTCCCGGCCAGGGATATTGTAGCATTAACAATGGAACATGGTGCAGTGCAGGTGTAGTGATTAAAAACAACAATTAAAGTAAGGAATAACAGGGTATGGAATACATTCAGGAACCCGCAAAAAAAATCCCGGTCATGGCCAGGACCGATGTTCTGGTTGTGGGAAGCGGCCCGTCAGGACTGGCCGCTGCAATTGCATCTGCCCGGGAGGGGGTGGAAACCATGCTGGTAGAAAGATATGGCTGTTTTGGAGGGAATATTACCCAGGCCATGGTGGAATCCATTGGGTGGTACCGCCACAAAGGTACGGTTGAGTCAAAAGGCATTGGCCTGGAATTTGAGAATGAAGCCAGGAAATTCGGAGGGGAAAGAAAAGAACCCCAGTCCATAAGCCAGGTGGTTGAGGCTGATATCTTTAAATGTGTCTCTGACCACATGGTGGAAAAGGCTGGAATTGAAAAATTCCTGCACTGCCTTGGTGTTGAAGCCCTTACCCGGGGCAATACTATTATTGGTATTATTACTGAAAGCAAGGAAGGGCGTAAGGCAATACTGGCCAAAAGGGTGATTGACTGCACAGGTGATGCTGACATTGCCTTTAGATCAGGAGTCCCATGTCATAAACCACCCAAAAACGAGCTGGAAGGAGTTTCTGTCAGTTTTGGCTGCAGCGGGGTAAACCGGGAACGATTTTTAAAACATATTCAAAAAAATCCTGGAAACCTGGGCCAATGGGCCAGTAAGACAGCCGGGAAAGAAAATGAACTTTTCAGTCCCTATCTTTGTGAACCCTTTGCAACGGCCCGGGAAAAGGGTGAAATTCCAGAAGATGTTCTCCAAGGGGGATATTGGAGCAGCCTGACTGATACGGGTGAAGCAACCTATCTGAACATGGTTTATATGCTGGGATTGGATCCAACTGACCTGAAAGACCTGACCCATGGAGAAATAGAGGGCCGAAAACAGGCAATGATGGCCATAGATGCTCTGAAAAAATACACCCCTGGATTTGAAAACGCCCGCCTGAGAACTTTTGGTTCCTCCCTTGGTACCCGTGAATCCAGAAGAATCATTGGCAGATATGCCCTGACCGGGGATGAAGTAAAAAACCAGGCCCGATTTGAAGACTCAATTGGAATCTTTCCTGAATTTTTAGATGCCTACGGCGTTGTTATTATCCCCACAACGGGCAGGTATTTCCAGATTCCCTACGGCACCTTGGTCCCTGAAAACATGGACAACCTGCTGGTGGCCGGGCGCTGCGTCTCCGGGGACAAAACATCCCATGCTGCCCTGCGGCAAATGATGTGCTGTACCGTGACCGGCCAGGGAGCGGGTGTTGCAGCTGCCGTGTCTGTAAAAAACCGGGTGTCCAGCAGCAGCGTAAATATTGACCAGGTTCAGAAAGCGTTAAAAAAACAGGGTGTCAGGATACGTTAAAAAAAACTGATATCTTTAAAATGGTAAATGTGAATTTGAACCCCCATGATCTCAGACGATCTGCCGCCACCTATGCCAGCAGATCTGGGGTTCCGATTGAAATTGTTTCAAAAATAATTCTCCGCCATGCGAATCTTTCTACACCACCCAAAGATATCTTGGAAAAGTTAGCGACACAGAAGCAATTCACTGGATTGATAATCTTTACAGATAAAATTTAGGGGATTGATAAAAACCAATCTCTGATTTATTCTGTCGTACTCTTACGACTAAATTGACATCCTCCCCTCCCTAAAGAAGGGGAGAGTGTCAAAACCTTGAGTTATAAGATGCTGCCGACAATCTATTATCCATCTCATTTTGAATGAGTTTAGCTAAAAAAATGGAAAATGGTCCTATTTTTTTCCTCACACTTGCTTCTTCAAGGACTTCCATATAATCACTACGAGTTTCAAGTGGGATTACAGTCCATGGATAACCACCACTGGCTAACATAACATTCATCAGAAATCTTCCTATT
>JAOZST010000099.1:0-2261 GCA_029939535.1 Desulfobacteraceae bacterium
CATTTCTAAATCCAATAGTCTGTACATCTCCTGGAGAAAAGGTGCCAATGCCTCTTCAAACATTTCAACCGCCATCTCTTCCGGAGAAGTATAACCATCTGTACTCGAACCTGCCCGATCCCACAATTCATGGACATCAATTACATCCAGTTCAAAAAAAACTTCTCCACAAACCTCGTCTACATTGACATCTCTAAATAAACTTTCAGCTAACTCTACAATTTTCTTTTTCAATTTTTTATCTGTTTTTGTGATTTGCCTGAGAATTTCTAATGCTTCATCAGGAGAAATCTTTTCAAAAATATTGTTTTTCATAATTCTTCCCAGTTATTCCTTTGTGCTATTCTTTTTCGGGAACCCAATGAGTTGGCAAAATTTCTATGTACAGGCCTATATTTTTCCAGACTTTTTGAAGAAATGATGCATGATCAATAAAAAGGATATCAGATAAAGGGGTGATTCCTTTAATGTGGGCATCATCATTGATTTTTATAATTGAACGCGTTAGATCTGATTTATTTCGTGTGATTTTTGATTTGGAAAATTCCTTAAAAACCAGGACATGATTTGTTTCGAGCAAATAGTATTGAAGTGATTTAAAAAAATCATAAAAGCTATTGCATTTCTCATGGGATAAATTGACCCCGATTCCTTTGATTGTTTTATCTTTGCAATCAATAAGAATATACCGTCGATTAAGCCACTTTAATGCTTCTTCTGTGCGGCTTGAAATAGAGTTGATTTGACTTTCATTAAAAATTTGAATGAATCCTGCATTGGGATTCGACCCTTTTAATCGTTCATGGTTGTTATAAAACAGAGAATGTAAAAATAACTTATATTTATTGAATGAGCTGTGAAAAAGATACCAGTCAACCAGATCTTCCTGTTCGCGCAGATCTTTTTTTAAGACTTGCATTATCGGGTCATTTTCTGACTCAGCCTTTTTCTTTTCCAGTCTGAACTCTTCAAAAGAAATAATATTATCTGTCATATGCACATTCCCTTTTATTTGGATTTTGGGCCAATTTTTCATTGGATATCATCCATTTTAAATATTCTGCAATCGAACCAATTAAATAAAATGGGAGGTTTAGCAGGGAGTACTCTTTCCCATTGAGAGTTTTGACTTGATTAATCTCTAATCGCCCGGAATAAATCCTTACGGCATAATTATGAGGAGCTCGGTCTATGAACTGATGAAGAGAGCGTAGCCGGCCCGTTGCAGCAGATTTTACTTCAACGGGTATGAGCAACCCCTCATATTGAATCAGGAAATCAACTTCGGCATTGGATTGTTTTTTTTCCCGGTTCCAGAAATGCAATTTAAATAAAGGAGATGTTTCAACAGCGAGAAGTTCCTGTCCGACAATATGTTCTGCTATTTTCCCCTGATAGACAGAATCAATACTATTGGCCCCAAACAAATCTTTTTGAAATCCAGCAAAATAGTTCAGCATTCCTGTATCAAGGACTTGGAGCTTTGGCGATTTTTTTATATTTGGCAGCAAAGGAGGGCTGACAGAGGATGAAGGGTATAAAAGGTGAATCAACATCGCTTTTTCCAACACTTTTAATGCTTCCCCCATTTCCCTTGATTTATAGTTGGAATTGCCAAAACCCTGAAATTTAATCCTGCTGCCTGCTTCATAAAATGAATTTGAAACGGCATGACGAATTACGTTAGCCATTGTTTTGTTTCGAGCATACTTCTCAACGTCATCCAGATAAGAAACGATTAAGCTTTCAAATACACTGTTGAGTGCTATGATGTCTTTCTGGTCGGAATATTTTTCAACAATTTCCGGCATGCCCCCAATGATTGAATAGGTTTGAAATAATTTTATTAGCCTTTCATGTGCGAAATCAGGGGCTGGGATTCTTTTTGTAAGAATGCCCAGACTGGCTGTTTCGGATAAAGCACTTAAAAATTCTTTAAAGCTCAAAGGTTTCATCACCAAATATTCCACTCTGCCGACAGGAAAGCTTCTATGGGTATCAATAAGTGTCTCTAAAAGAGATCCGGCTGCAATAACGTAAAGATCTGGAAATGCTTCATAAAAATATCTCTTTTAAACATTTAATCCTCATTTTTTATTTGGCATAAAGTCAGAGATATTTATCACAAATCCTGTAACAAAGTAAATGATAATTCTTGCATCAATTGTAAAATAGTCAGGTGTTTTAATGTGGTGAGGCCTTTGCATGACTTGTCCCTTGCATTCGTTCATCCAATTTTAAATACGGTAATTTGACTCCAG
>JAOZST010000099.1:2361-8588 GCA_029939535.1 Desulfobacteraceae bacterium
CTCCAGCTTAATCGGGTTTTGATAAATGGGAGTAGCAAACGTATTATCGATAACCGAGATGCATTTGTTGCGCGGTGCAATATCAGCAACTTTTTGAATATCCATAATACTCAATAGAGGGTTCGTTGGAGTTTCAATATATATGATTCGTGTTTCCGGTCTTATCGCAGATTCAATGGACCTTGTGCCTGTTGCGACAAAAGAGTAGGACTTTCTGTTCGAATAATTAGTTATCCGACCGCATATCTTTTAACATATTGATAGTAAAAGCATATCATGCGGATTTGAATGATATCCGATCAGTTTTTTCAAACCGAAGAAAGACTTCGTAACAAGATTTTAAATATCTGTAAAGGAATTTCAACAATTCAACCTTTAAAAGGTATTTGTTACCGAGAATTGCTGTGATTTGACCAAGCTACTTGACAATACATTGCCTGATCTATTAGGTATGATTAACATTTATTCATTGGGGCTATACCCTGTAATATATAAAGGAGCCAGCACTATGACAGATACCATTGGTGATCACTTGAGTCTCAGTAAAGAAGAAAAAGCAGATTTTGTTGTTGATATGTTTACCAGGATAGTCGTTCACTATGGGCTCTGGTTTGCAGAAGTAAAACATCAAATGGGCATGGAAAAAGCATTGGAAGTGCTGGATACGGCGACCAAAAACAGTGTTGGCATCGGTATGAAAAGATTGTCCAAGGTGCTTGACTTTGAAATGGAAAAAGGTTTGCCAAAGGCATTGCTGAATATGGATGGAGATTCCATGGATCAACTCATGGAGGCAGTGGCGAAAAATTGGCTTGTTAATGATGGAGTCTGGTTCCAGGCTGTTGAGTTTGAACACGGGATGAATGATGCCAAAAGATGCAATGACTCATGCTGGACCCAGTTTTCACCCTATGAAGCCCATGCAATTAAGAAATTTTTAAATCTTGGAGAAAGCCCAGGGCTTGCCGGGTTAAAAAAAGCCCTGAATTTCAGGATGTATTCTTTGCTTAATAAGCAATCAATTGTTGACGAAGGACCCAAAAGTTTTGTATTTCAGATGAATGAATGCCGGGTCCAGGTGGCAAGGAGACGGAAAAATCTGGATGATTACCCTTGCAAATCTGCAGGCCTGGTTGAGTATACTTATTTTGCAAGTGCAATAGATTCAAGGATCAAAACTCAATGCATAGGGTGTCCGCCCGATGAGCATCCAGATAACTGGTTTTGTGCATGGCGGTTTAGTCTTGAAGAAAATACAAATGTTAAATCATAAGGAAGGTTAGTATTATGGGGCTCACATCAGATAAAATCCTGGAACTTGCGTTAAAGGAACAGAAAATTTTGGAAATGGGAGGAGAAAAGGCATTGGCAAAACGCCGGGAAAATGGAAAACTCAATGCCCGGGAAAGACTTGATCTCCTTTTTGATAAAGGTACCTTTAGAGAAATTGATATGTTTGTAACCCATAGGTGTACCAATTTTGGCATGGAAGAAAAAGAGATACCAGCTGACGGCGTTATCACCGGCCACGGTAAAGTGGAAGGAAGGGTGGTGTTTGCCTATGCCCAGGATTTTACTGCCAGGGCAGGGTCCCTTGGGGAAATGCAGGCCAAGAAAATCTGTAAGGTAATGGATATGGCTTTAAAAGCAGGTACTCCCGTGATTGGAATGAATGATTCCGGAGGCGCAAGAATCCAGGAGGGCATTGATGCCCTGTCCGGATACGGCGAGATCTTTTTCCGCAATTCAGCTGCTTCCGGTGTTATTCCACAGATTTCAGCCATCATGGGTCCAACAGCCGGAGGGGCGGTCTATTCACCTGCCATGACGGATTTTATTTTTATGGTAAAAGAATCCAGCTATATGTTCATTACAGGCCCCAATGTAATCAAAGCGGTTACTGGAGAGGAGATCTCCTTTGAGGATCTGGGCGGTGCCATGGCCCATAATGAGAAATCAGGTGTGGCCCAGTTTGCCTGTGATTCTGACGAAGATGCCATACTCAGGATTCGTACCCTTTTATCCTATCTGCCTTCCAATAATATGGAAGACCCACCAATAAAGGTTTCAACGGATGATCCCAACCGAATGGATGAATCACTGGATTCTATTATTCCGGACAATCCCAACAGATCCTATAATATAAAGGATGTTATATCCTCCATCGTTGATGAAGGGGATTATTTCGAGCCCCATGAATATTTTGCCAAGAATATAGTGATCTGTTTTGCCCGGCTCAATGGCCGTCCCATTGGTATCATTGCCAATCAGCCCAATAACATGGCAGGGTGCCTTGACATCAATGCCTCGGATAAGGCTACACGGTTTATCCGGTTCTGCGATGCTTTTAATATTCCCATGCTCACCATTGCCGATGTGCCGGGATATCTGCCAGGCAGTGACCAGGAATGGGGGGGGATTATCCGCCATGGTGCCAAACTGCTATGGTGCTATTCTGAAGCCACTGTTCCCAAGTTGCTGTTAATAACCAGAAAAGATTATGGAGGATCCTATCTTGCCATGTGTTCAAAACATCTGGGTGCGGATATGGCCTTTGCATGGCCCAGTGCTGAAATCGCTGTAATGGGGGCTGAAGGGGCTGCCAATATTATCCACGCAAGGGAGATCAAGGGTGCAGATGATCCAGTGGCAAAACGAAAGGAAAAAATTGATGAATACAACGAGCAGTTTTCAAATCCCTATTGCGCTGCTGCCAGGGGATATGTGGACGCTGTGATCCGGCCTTCTGAATCAAGACCCCGGCTTATAGATGCCCTTGAGGCCATGGCCACGAAACGGGAAATGAGGCCGGCCAAAAAGCATGGAAATATTCCAGTATAGGAAAGGGATGACAATGGATAAAAAAATGGATAAAAAAAAACTTGCAGCTGCCATTGCCGGCGTATTTGCATATATGAAGACAAATGAAGAGGCTGGAGCCCTTCAGATACTGGAGGAAGAGAAAAGCATGTCCCAGGGTCAGGCCCTGGCTGTATTGCCTGATGTTTCCATGAACCTCTGGGGGGTGAGTGGCAGGCAGGCATTGATGCAGGCAGGCAATATGATGCAGATGAGAATGTTTAGATGATGGCGGTGTGAGCAGAACTGATTCAGTAATCAATAATTAAATAATATAGATATTTTTCAGGGGGAAAAGCAAATGAGTGAGCATGATGCAGTTAAAATGGTTGAAATGAATTACGCCAAAGACAGGCCCAAGGCTGAAAATCCAGTACAGGTTCAGGACTTGTCCCTGAGGGATGGTCATCAGTCTCTGTTCGCCACCAGGGGAAGAACAGAAGACATGATCCCTGTGGCAGAAAAAATGGATGAAATCGGATTCTGGGCAGTGGAAGTCTGGGGAGGTGCCACCTTTGACACCATGCATCGTTTTCTGGGAGAAAATCCCTGGGAGCGTCTTCGGACCTTGAAACGATACTTCAAGAAAACACCATTTTCCATGCTGCTCAGGGGCCAGAACCTTGTGGGGTATAGAAATTATGCCGATGACGTGGCCAAACTTTTTGTTAAAAAAACAGTGGATAACGGGCTGGAAGTATTCAGGACCTTTGATGCCTTAAATGATTATCGGAATTTTGAAACCGTTGTGCCGGTGATAAAAGAATGCGGTGCCCATTTCCAGGGATGTATCTGCTATACCCTGACCGAGCCCCGTCTTGGGGGTGAGGTATATGATCTGGACTATTATCTCAAGAAAGCCAGAGAACTTGAGGACATGGGAGCTGACAGTATCTGCATTAAGGACATGGCAGGGCTTTTGTCTCCCTATGATGCCTATGAACTGGTTAAAATATTGAAGGAAAATGTCAAGCCCCTGATCCATCTTCACAGCCATTTTACTTCCGGCATGTCTCCCATGACCCATTTCAAGGCCATTGAGGCTGGTGTTGATATCATAGATACCTGCCTTACCCCTTATGCCTACAGGACCTCCCATGCTGCCATTGAGCCCCTTGTCATGTCCCTTCTTGGAACTAACAGGGATACAGGATTTGATATCAATGCCCTGGCAGATATAAATGAAATTCTGGAAAAAGATATCCTTCCCAAATACAAACATCTGCTGGATGATACAAAGGTATCCATGATCGATATAAATGTATTACTCCATCAGACCCCGGGCGGCATGATGTCAAATCTTGTGAATCAGCTCCGTGAAATGGATGCCCTGGATAAGATTGATGAGGTATATAAACAACTGCCCAGGGTCAGAAAAGAGCTGGGTCAGATTCCCCTGGTTACGCCCACCAGTCAGATTGTGGGTATTCAGACTGTGAACAATGTTTTATTTGATACTGAGGAAGAACGGTATAAAATGGTCACGGCCCAGGTAAAAGATCTGTGTTACGGCCTGTATGGCAAGACTTCCGTCCCCATTGATTCCGAGGTTCAGAAAAAAGCCTTGAAAGGATATGAAAGAGGGGAAGAACCCATCAGCTGCCGGCCTGCTGAAGTGCTGGAGCCGGAGCTTGAAAAGGCAAAAGAACAAATCGGAAGCCTGGCCATGGATGATGAAGATCTTATCCTGTATGCACTTTTCCCTGTGACCGGTAAAAAGTATCTCATGCAGAAATATGGCAAGGAACAAATTCCAGACAGCATCAAGCCAATCACCATGGAGGATGTGGAAAAACAACAGGAGATTATCAAAAAGGCAAAAGCTGGACAATTGATTGAAAAATCATGCACAGATAATATACCGGAAAAAAGTGAGTTTGCCAGAACATTTAATGTTTTTGTTGAAGGAGAATATTTTGAAGTGGGTGTGGACGAGGTTGGAGGTTCTCCTGTGATAACCTATGCTGCCGCTCCTGCCGCCCCTGCTCCTACCGCCCCTGCTCCTGCCGCCCCTGCCGCTCCAGCTGCTGCTCCTGCTCCACCATCCCCTGAGCCGCCTGTGGCTGAAGCTGGTCCTGCGCCCAAAGTTCCTGAAGCGGCACCTGCTTCCGGCACCCCTGTGAAGGCACCCATGCCCGGTATGATCATCAATTATGAAAAAAATATCGGTGATACTGTAAATGAAGGTGAGACCGTAGTTGTTATTGAAGCCATGAAAATGGAAAATGCACTTCCAGCCCCTGCCAGTGGAGTAATAAAAGTGGTGAATTATAAAAGTGGTGATTCAGTGGCCAAAGATGATGTGCTGGCTGTTATTGAGTGATGCAATTGACAACCTGAGGCCTATGCTTATTTTGCTGGTCTGAATTACTCGGATCAGCAAAGGAGAAAATAATAATGGCATTTGAAACAAAAGAAGAACTGCTTGAAAAATATATAAAAATGGATAAGCCCCATTGCCCTCATTGTGAAACGGAAATGACTCTGTGGGAGGTGCCTCCCATTAATTTTTCCGATGGCCTGGGTTGGGGCACCCCCTATCTGTTTATCTGTTTTAACGATGAATGTCCTTCCTATAAAAAGGGCTGGGACCATCTTCAGGATACCATGGAAGCGCCAGCCTCATACAGGTGCATCAATGAACCCGGACAGAAGAATTTTGAATATATGCCGGTTTTCAGCCCAGTGGGAGCAACCGGTGGAAAACTGGATGATGCCGTCCTTCTTGAGGCGGAAGCCAAAAAGGAATTGATGAAACAAACCTTTTCTCTGTTAACCGATTATTATCTCTCAAAGGACTGGGATGAAATTTTAAAAATTTTACTGGATACAAAGATTCCTGTCAAGGCAAGGCTGAAAGCCGCTGAAATGGTTGGAGAGTTGGGTGATTCAGATGCTGTAGAACATATGATCAACCATAAATTCCCCACCCCTGTTCTCCAGGAAGGGGTGAAGAAGGCCATTGAACAGCTCCATGAAAGGCATTATACAAGGGAATGTCCGTATTGTGCTGAGATAATCAAAAAACGGGCCACAGTCTGCAGGCATTGTAACAGAGAATTGAGCAGGGCATGAGAACAGCGAGAAAAGTTATCAGCGAGAGCAGCGAGAAAAGGATTTAAAAATTCGAGCCCATGTTTTTATCCTTCCTTTTCCCGCTGCTCTCGCTTTTCCAGCTTTTCTCGCTATTTATCTATTAACTTTTTCCAGATTAAAGGACCGGTAAATGATCATTTCGCCCTCTATTTTATTGGGATCATAAACACGGTTTTTAATTGATGCCATGAGGTTTTCTGCTTCTTTTCGGGAAGGCAGGGCATTAATATCCTGGGTAGCGCTTTTGCCGGATAGGGTTCTGTTGGATAGGG
>JAOZST010000099.1:8688-13647 GCA_029939535.1 Desulfobacteraceae bacterium
GGATAGGGTTCTGTTGGATAGGGCCTTGCCGGAAACCGTGTCCATTATAACGGCATTTCTACCATCTGTGGACACGGCAAAGGGGATAATAAATTCATACACCAGCCTGGCACCTGCAAGGATCTCCCGTTCATAGGATCCAATGGATCCAGCCACACAGGTGACTGCCATAAATGGGCGGTCATTGCAGAAAATAATCAAATCAATGGCAGAGATATAATCCTCTCCCTTGAATTGAACAATAAGGGGTTTATCCACCAGGATTTCTTTTCTGGCAAAGCCTTTTTTTTCCACTAAAAATTTTTCAAAAATCTGGCGGCTGGCTTCAGACCCGACATTGTTAATATCTTTTCCTGTAATATAGTCTTTCATCAGTTCATTTCCTCGATCAAATATCCCATGTAAAATTTATATGAAAGTATTGAGATTTGAGTTGTGAGTACTGAGATTTGAATATTTCAATTTTTTTCATTACTCAATACTCAGAACTTACATTTTCTATTGTACCAGCCAGGGCATTTATGCTAGTAATAATTTGGCCAAGGTGTTCATATCAAAGGGGTCCCTGTCATTTTTTTGGGTTGTGCAATGCCAAGGGCTTTAAGGATAGTGGGAGCAATATCTCCAAGGATACCGTCTTTGACCCTTATGTTCCGGAGATCTTTTCCTGCCACAATAAACCTCACCGGATTAAGGGTGTGGGCGGTATGGGGGGAACCATCTTTGCTTATCATCTGTTCTGAGTTTCCATGATCTGCAGTTATAAATGCAATACCATTTGTTTTCCATATGGCTTCCACCACCTTCTTCACACAGTTGTCAACGGTTTCGCAGGCCTTGACAGCGGCATCCAATATGCCTGTATGTCCCACCATGTCCATGTTGGCAAAATTTAAAACAATAAATTGAAAATCTTTGGAAACTATTAGTTCACAAGCCTTTTCAGCAACTTTAAATGCGCTCATTTCCGGTTTTTCATCATAGGTTGCCACATCCCTGGGGGAGGGAATCAATACCCGTTTCTCATTGTCAAACTGAGTCTCATTGCCCCCATTAAAAAAATAGGTAACATGGGCGTATTTTTCAGTTTCCGCAATCCTCAGCTGGGAAATTCCCTGTTTGCTCAGGGTTTCCCCTAAAATATCGGTGAGGTGTACAGGTCCAAAGGCAGTTGGCAGGCCAAAGGTTTCATCATACTGGGTCATGGTGACAAAACATGATAGCTTGGGTAAAACATCTCTTTTGAATCCATGAAAATCTTTTTCATTAAAGGCCCTGGTGATCTCCTTTGCCCTGTCTGCCCTGAAATTGAAAAAAATTACACCGTCCCCATCCTGGATAGTGCCATGGCCTGAACCAGAATCATTTCCAAGGAAGACAGGATTGATAAATTCATCGGTAAGGTCTGCATCATAGGCATCCTGAATCGCCTGAACCGGGTCATGATATTTTTTGCCCTCTCCCTTTGTAAAAAGGTTATAGGCTTTTTTCACCCTGTCCCACCGGGTGTCCCTGTCCATGGCCCAGTAACGGCCCACAATGGTGGCAATTTTCCCGTAATTGTGGAGGTCAATATGCTGCTGAAGCTGCCTTAAATATTCAATGCCGGCTGTGGGGGAGGTGTCTCTGCCGTCAAGAATGGGGTGGATATAAATATTCTTAACCTTGTTTTGTCTTGCCATGTCAATGAGGGCAAGGAGATGGGAAATGTGGCTGTGAACTCCGCCGTCGGACAAAAGGCCCATGAGGTGAAGACCTTTGTCTTCTTTTTTGACCTTGTCCATGGCCTTTTTAAATATTGAATTTTTAAAAAAACTTTTTTCATCAATGGCAGTATTGATGCGGACAAAATTCTGGAGTACTTTTCTGCCTGCCCCCATGTTCATGTGGCCAACTTCTGAATTGCCCATGGTGCCCTGGGGAAGGCCCACTGCATTGCCGGAGCAGGCAAGGCGGCTGTTGGGAAAGGTTTTTACAAGATGATCCAGAAAAGGGGTATTTGCCTGGGCAACAGCATTGCCGTAGTATTGATCGTTTATTCCCCAGCCGTCCAGGATCATCAGGATATTGACAGGGTTCTTTCCTGAAGCAGTTTTTTCATCAGAAATTGTTTTTTTAGAGTTCATTATCATCTTCTTCTAACCCTGGCAGGGGTCCCAATGGAGAGAGATCAACTCTGGGGGCATC
Organism: Desulfobacteraceae bacterium; assembly: GCA_029939535.1. Taxonomy (GTDB): domain Bacteria; phylum Desulfobacterota; class Desulfobacteria; order Desulfobacterales; family Desulfobacteraceae; genus NBML01. The sequence continues at coordinate 10,876 of JAOZST010000099.1, forward strand.
GCTCCACAAGCCTTCCAGATCATAGAATCCCTTTGCCTCGGAATCAAATATATGGATGATAATATGACCATAATCAATCAATGCCCACTCACCTTCCTTGATTCCTTCCATGCCAAAAACTTTTATTTTTTGTTTTTTCAGGGTTTTGATGATGTGTTCTGCAAGGGATGTGACCTGGCGGCTGGAACCTGCTTCAATAATTACCAGCATGTCGGCATAGGATGTCATTTTATGGACATCAACTGCGGTGATTGATTTTGCTTTCCGTTCAAATATGGGGCTGAGATAGGGCTTGAACTCTTCTGCCAAAGCAATGGGATGTTTCATTTATATAAATCCTTTTTACTGATGATGTTCTCTACGTTTATGGGGACAAGTCCTGTAATAGATCTGTTTTCTTTAACCCGTGTCCGTATCATGGTGGATGAAATATCAATTTTGGGTACATTGCAGATATGGATCGGTTGCATCTGTCCATGGGTAAATTTGTTCTGGCCCGCATCCAGAGAATATCCTTTGGAGACATGTTCGTCAATAAAGGATGCAATTGTTTTAATCTCTCTCATTTTCCCCCTGAGCATGACAATTATTGGGACAGCCTTAAAAATAAGTTCCCGGCTTTTCCAGGTGGTGATATCAAAAAATGCATCTGATCCCATTAAAAGGAAAAAATTCAGATTCAGGCCATGATTTTTTTTAAATGCATTAATGGTGTCAATGGTAAAGGAGGGTCCTTTTCTCTTTAATTCAATATCAGAGGCATAAACTCCATCAAGATCCTTTACACTGCCTGTAACCATTTCAAGTCTGTCCCTGGCAGGAGCCAGATTGCTATTGGGCTTATGGGGTGGGGTGGCAGAAGGGAACAGAAAAACTTTTTGGAGCTGATAGGCCTGTTTTACGTATTTGATAATACCTATATGGCCATTATGAAGTGGATTAAATGTCCCTCCAAAAAGTCCTGTATTCATGGTTTACTCTTTTTTAAGTTTGGAAGAAAGCAGTTTTACCAGCTCTTTTACTCCCTGGCCTGTTGCCGCTGAAATGGTGTGCACCTGGAGGCCCGGCAGGGCAGTTTTAAAACTATCCACCCGGGTTTTTATACCCGTGAGATCCATTTTGTTGAGTACCACAATCTGGGTTTTGTCGGCCAGGGTTTTGCTGTACATGGAAAGCTCTTTGTTGATGAGTTGAAAGGCATCAAGTGGGCATTCAGGTTCAATTCCTCCGGCATCAATGAGATGGATTAATATCCCGGTCCGTTCAATATGCTTCAGGAATTTTATGCCAAGACCAGTCCCCTCATGGGCACCCTCAATTAGACCTGGGATATCTGCCACGGCAAAGGGCTCTCCAAAGGGAGGTTCCACCATGCCAAGGGTCGGGGTAAGGGTAGTAAAAGGGTAGTCTGCAATTTTGGGACGGGCAGCTGACATGGAGGATATCAGAGTCGATTTGCCGGCATTGGGTAATCCAACAATGCCCACATCTGCAAGGAGTTTTAGTTCCAGTTTGAGTTTGAGTTCTGTTCCTGGAATTCCAGGCTGGGAATATCTCGGGGCCCGATTGGTGGATGAGGCAAATCTTTTGTTACCCCGGCCGCCTTTGCCGCCGCTGGCAACAATGTGTTCTGCAAGGTCAGTGGTAAGATCAACAATGGGTTCAAGTGTGTCTGCATCAGACACCAGAGTGCCCGGGGGAAGGTCTAAAAAACAATGGCTTCCGTTTTTGCCATGTTTTTGTTTGCCAAGTCCCTGGGCCCCGTCCTTGGCTTTGAACAGTTTTTGACGGCGATATTCATAGAGTGTTCGTATGCCCTGATCCACCCTCAGGACAACATTTCCACCATCGCCGCCATCTCCACCATCAGGTCCTCCCCGCTCGATAAACCTTTCCCTTCGGAAACTGGTACACCCCGGGCCACCATCACCGGACCTGATAGTAACAATTGCTTCATCTACAAATTTCACGCTTCATAAACGCTGACTTTTTTCCTGTCGCGACCTTTTCTTTCAAAGGTAACAACACCATCCATTCTAGCAAAAAGAGTATAATCTTTACCCATGCCTACATTACTGCCTGGATGGATTTTGGTGCCGACCTGTCTTACAATAATGTTTCCAGCCAGAACTTTTTCTCCGCCGAATTTTTTAACACCCCTGCGCTGAGCATTAGAGTCGCGACCATTTTTAGTACTGCCCGCTGCTTTTTTATGTGACATCTTATATTCTCTCCTTAGGATTTAAGCTGAAATGGATTCGATTTTAATTTCAGTATAATGCTGTCTATGACCCTGCATCTTTCGATAGCCTTTTCTGCGTTTATACTTGAATACCAATTGTTTTTTGCCCCTTCCCTGTTCAAGGATGTGTGCTTTTACAACAGCATTCTCAACCTTGGGAGCACCCAGGGTAACGATTTCACCGTCTGAATACATGAGGACATCATCGAATTCAATTTTGGAACCTTCGGAACCTTCCAGTTTTTCAACTTTCAGGACCTGGTCTTCATGAACCTTATATTGTTTTCCGCCGGTTCTGATAACTGCGTACATGTTAAACTCTCCTTATTATTTCAATACCTTTCGCAATTCTAAAAACTCTTCATTCTATAATTATTTACTGGTTTTGTCAATCTATATTTATTTATTTTATGGAGGATTGGAAATAATGAAATTGCAGATTGAAATATAGCCTTTTTTTTAAAGGCAGTCCAGTCTTAATCTATCTCTTAAACCACCGTCTTATTCCATAATGGATAAGATAATAGGAA
>JAOZST010000100.1:0-13544 GCA_029939535.1 Desulfobacteraceae bacterium
CCTACGGATTAGAAGTCCGTTGCTCTATCCAGCTGAGCTACAGGCGCAACAAAAAGAATTTTTATCAAAAAAACTTTTAAATGTCCATAAAAAAATTGCCAGATGGTAATATTTTGTTAAATATATTGCTTTTATAGAGATAAGGATAATGGTATACTAAATTTTTTATACCCAAGCTAAGGTTTATTGAATGAAAAAAAAATCTGTTCAGAAAAATCCAAAGGTTCCCAAGACTTCAAAAAGGCTGACCAAAAAAGATTTTCATGTTCCAACATCAAAGATAAAAACATCCAGTTCAAAGGCTCTTGTCAAATCAGATCCCATACAAAGCTATTTAAATGAAATCAACCGGTACAAGCTGTTGAACCGGGATCAGGAGATTGAGCTGGGCAAAAGGATTCAGGAAGAGGGAGACCAGGAAGCCGCATATATAATGACCACCTCCAATCTCAGGCTTGTGGTGAAAATTGCCCTGGAATTCCAGCGGATCTGGATGCAGAACCTTCTGGATTTAATCCAGGAAGGCAATATCGGACTTGTCCAGGCGGTTAAAAAATTTAATCCCTATAAAAATGTTAAGTTTTCCTATTATGCTTCCTTCTGGATCAAGGCCTATATATTAAAATTTATCATGGACAACTGGAGAATGGTAAAGATCGGTACCACCCAGGGACAGCGCAAGCTGTTTTTCAGACTGAAAAAGGAAAAGGCATTGCTGGTTGAGCAGGGATTTGACCCCAAGCCCAAACTATTGTCCGAGCGGCTGGGGGTTTCTGAAAAAGAGGTGGTGGATATGGATCAGAGGCTTGCAAATTGGGATCTTTCCCTTGATGAGCCCTTGAAAAATGATTCAAATACAGAAAGAATCGAATTTATCAATGTAGAATCTGACTCTTCCGAAGATAGAGTGGCTAAAAAAGAGATAGAAGATATTCTTCACACAAAGGTGAACGAGTTTAAAAAGACCATTAACCCAAGGGAACTGGATATATTTGAACGCAGAATCTTTTCAGACAATCCCCAGACCCTTCAGGAGATTGGAGAGGAGTATTCCATTTCCCGTGAACGGGTTCGCCAGATTGAAAATAATATTCTAAAAAAAATGAAAGCCTTTTTCAAAAAAGATATGCCTGATTTTGAAATGTATGATCACAACCAGTAGACGCAAACCGGCTTGTTAGAGAATAAGGTTAATTAACTCCATGAAAAAACAATGTATTTGTATTCTGCTCTTAATAATTTTGATTCTTTCTGGATGTGTCCAGGTTAAAAACATGGAAAGCCCCCAGGGGTTGAAAGGCCCTTTACAAGATCATGATATTCCTGACGATTCTCAACTGTCTGCTGCCTATTTTTACCTTGAATCCAGGACCCATTTTAAAAAAAATAAAATCCCCCAGGCAATTCTGTCCCTGGAAAAAGCCATTGAAAAAGATCCTGATTCTGCATTTTTAAAACGGGATTTGATCCAGTTATACCTGAAACAGAAAAATAAAGAAAAAGCACTGGTACTGGCTGAAAAACTGGTAGAACAGTATCCAGAAGATGTTAACAATCTTTTACTCCTGGTTCGGTTTAAAAAAAAAGATGGGCAGGGAAAAAACCAGGAAAAAAAGTTATCCAGTCTCTTAAAAAAAATTCTAACCCTGGATCCCAAGAACAAAGAGACCTATCTTCGCCTTGGCAAAATTTACATGGACAATCAGAACCTGGACCAGGCCCTTGATCTTTTCACACAAATGGTTGAAGAATTTCCTGATTATTATGTGGCCCATTTTTATCTGGGAGAGGCCAATTTATTATTGAATAATCTTGATTCTGCAAGACAGGCGTTCTTGAAGACAATTGAACTGGAACCCGATCTTGTGGAGCCCAGATTCAGATTGATTGATATCCATAAAAAACTGGAAAAAAATACCAGCCAGGAAAAAATTCTGGAATTCTACCAGGAAATCCTTGAGATTGAGCCGGAAAATGACAGGGCAGTCCTTGAGATGGCCCTGCTTTATTATAAAAACAATCAAAAAGACAAGGCACAATATCTGTTTACAGAACTGGGCAGTGAGACCGAAGACAATTCCCGTCTTGCCATGGTAGCTGTGGATACCTTTATTACCAAAAAAAGATATGAAGATGCCGTAATTGTTTTTTCCCAGATGCTCAGGGCAGATCCTGACAATGCCAATCTGAATTTTTTCACGGGCATGGCCTACGAAGCTGTAAAAGATTTTAAAACAGCCATAAAACATTATCTCAAGGTAACCCCTGAAAACACCCAGTATAAAAAAACATTGCTGACCATAGCCTTTTTGTACCGTGATCTGGGCAAAACTGACCAGGCAATCCAATTTCTTGAGCAACACCACGAAAAAGAACCAAAAGACATTGACATCATCTCATACCTTGCATCTTTTTATGAAGAAGCAACCCAATATAATAAGGCCATGGATATCCTGGAAAAAGGCCTGGAAGATACCCCGGACAACACCAGCCTGCTTTTCAGGCTGGGAGCGATCCAGGACAAGGCAGACCAGAAGGATAAATGTATCCAGACCATGAAAAAAATTATTCAAATAGATCCAGAAAATGCCAGTGCCCTGAACTACCTGGGCTATACCTATGCAGACATGGGCACCAACCTGGACCAGGCCCTGAATCTGATCTCCAGGGCCATGGAGCTGAAGCCCGAGGACGGCTATATCACCGATAGCATGGGGTGGGTCTATTACCAAAGAAAAGACTATGAAAAAGCTGTTCAATACCTTGAAAAAGCAGCCCGATTAAGCGACTTTGAAACTATAATCGCAAGCCATCTGGCAGATGCCTATGTAAAGGCCGGACAATTAACAAAGGCATTGGCCACCTATCAAAAAGCCCGGGAAAATGCAAAAAAAGATAAGCCAGGGCAGGAAGACTCAACTCTTATCCAGGAAATCATAAAAAAAATTAAAAATCTGGAAAAAAGAATAGATGAAGAATAAAATCCCGTGGATCAGTTTTCTTCCCCTTGTTTTAATCCTGTTCCAGTTTTTTACCGGATGTGCCATCCTGGGACCCATAACAGATCCTGCCATGAATGAAAAAGCAAGGCATTTGACCGCCTATGTCAAATCCCAGAACCAAGATATAAAATCCAGCAAAGGCACAGGCTGGATAGAACTGGACACAAAGACTCAAAAAGAAAAGTTAAAAATTGCCTGGGCAGCATCAGGTCCCAACAAGCTCAGGATTACCTTTCTGGTATCTGGGCACCCCGTTGAAACAATTGTGGCCACGGGTAAAAAGGTGACATTTATCTCCCATGCCGGCAGGCACAAACCCCATACCATTGCATCCAATAATCCAGACCTGAAAAAATTCATCCATGTTCCGGTAAAATTGTCAGAGATGATTGCCATTCTATTGGGACATATCCCTTTACAGGAATTTGATCATGCAATGTTTGAATCCATGGAAACCCAGCCTTCCACAATTGTTCTGAAAAAAAACTGGAAATCCTCTGTCCAGAAAATACATATGAATAAAAATGGACAGATTCAAAGAATTTTGAGCCTTGATTCAAAGGGAGCCCCTGCCTACGATATAACCTATCTTGATTATAGATTTCTGGGGTTGAATAATATTCCCGTTGCTCTGAAGATCCAGGACTCCCTTGGAAGGAAAATCCATATAACCCTTACCCGGTTTATTCCCAATCCCCCCTTAAAAGAATCCATATTCAAGTTGACAGAATCAGGATCATGATAATTATCTATAAGGATTTAACCCTTAAGATTTCTCAAAGGAGATAATTAATATTATGATTCATGAAAATGTAGATAAAGCAAAACAGGGTACAGCCTGCCCTTCCCAGGCAGGGCAGGCCCAGGACATGGCCCGGAAACAACAGGAACAGCAGGCAATGATCAAGGATTCCCTGGCAAAGATCAAACATAAAATATTTATTTTAAGCGGAAAAGGCGGTGTGGGGAAAAGCAGCATTTCTGCAAACCTGGCAGCCAGTCTTTCAAAAAAAGGCTATAAAACAGGACTAATGGATGTGGATGTCCACGGCCCTTCCATTGCCCAGATGCTGGGATTGACTGAAATGCTGGATATCAGCCCGGACCAGCAGATGCTCATGCCCAAACAGGTCAATGAAAACCTTAAGGTGGTATCTGTCCAGGCATTGATGCAGGATAAAGATCAGGCCATCATCTGGCGGGGACCTGCCAAAACCGGCATGATCCAGCAATTTGTCAGTAACGTGGACTGGGGCGAGCTTGATTTTTTGATTATTGATGCCCCCCCGGGTACAGGGGATGAACCCCTGACCGTTGTCCAGAACATCCCGGAAGCTCTGGGTGTGATTGTAACCACCCCCCAGGAAGTTGCTTTGGCAGATATCAGAAAATCCATATCCTTTTGCAAAACTGTAAAATTAAAGACTCTTGGTATTGTTGAAAACATGGCTGGATTTAAATGCCCCCACTGCAATGAACCCATTGATCTTTTCAGCAGCGGAGGCGGTGAAAAAACTGCCAAGGCCCAGGGCCTTACTTTTCTGGGATCTATTCCCTTTGATACCCAGGTTGTTGTCTCCGGCGACAAAGGGATTCCAATGATGTTTGAAGATAAGGAAACAGGATTCACAAAGGCATTTGCAAAAATTGTAAACAATATTCTCAAGCAATTGTAACCGATCTTTTATGTACCCAGCATTTTGACTGATACCTTTAAAAAAGCCAGGGAACTCAAAGATTTTTTAAACCTTCGGGAAAAAGAAAATCTCAGTACCCTGGCCTGTTTTTCCCATACAGCCCTGAGGCGCAGGCAGGAAGAACATCGTGAAAATGAATACAGACAAGCATTCAGCTCCGATGCAGACCGCATTCTTTATTCCCTTGCCTTTACCCGGTACATAGATAAAACCCAGGTTTTTTCCCTGATTAAAAACGATCATCTTACCCATAGAGTTCTCCATGTTCAGCTGGTATCCCGTGTAGCCAGAACCATTGGCAGATACCTGAAATTAAACCAGGACCTCATTGAAGCGGCAAGCCTTGGCCATGATATAGGCCATGCCCCCTTTGGACATGACGGAGAGCGGTTTTTATCAAAACTCACCAAGGCATCCGGGGCTGGATCTTTCCTCCATAACCTTCAAAGCATCCAATGCCTGGAAAAAATAGAAAAAAGCGGAAAAGGATGGAATTTAAGCCTCCAGACCCTGGATGCCATTCTCTGCCACAATGGTGAGGTTCACTCAAAAAAATTGGTCCCCAGGAAAAATCGTACCTTCAAAGATTTTGATACCATGATCCAGGACATTAAGGACCAGGTTGTCTGGGATGCAATTCCCATGACCATGGAAGGATGCGTGGTAAGAATGGCAGACACCATAAGTTATGTGGGCAGGGATCTTGAGGATGCCATCCGTCTGGGCCTTGTCACCCGGGATCAGGTGCCTGGTGACTGCAAAAAAATTCTGGGCCAGACAAACGGGACAATAGTCTTTACTCTGGTGACAGACCTGATCCATAACAGCCTTGACAAAAATTTCATAGGATTTTCAGACCCAATATCCAGGGCCTTAAAAGCCTTAAAACAATTTAACTATAAATTTATCTATAAAAACCCTGTTATTAAAAAACATTTGTCATCCATTGAGGATATATTTAAATTTTTGTTTGAAAAATATCTGTCTGACCTTGAAAAAGACAGACATAACTCCGTGATTTTCAAAGAATTTTTAAATGGCATGGCCCATGAATACACAGGCACACACACACACCCGGAGATTGTCAGGGATTTTATTTCAGGCATGACAGATTCCTATTTTATCCGCCAGGCACCAGATCATTTAAAACCTGAATATATTGACCATGTTTGAGAACCGGACCACTTACCGCAGCCAGCACCAGAAAAAAGGACTGGTCTCCTTTGAGATAACTATAAAAGAGACAAACCTGAATATCCAGGCCCGGAAAGATCTGTCAAAAAAGGCCATCCAGGAAGCCCTTAAATACAGAAATTTCATTGAGAACCATATCAATAAATTTCCAGCCTTTGCCACATCCCTTTCTCCCCTTTCCCAGGTTTACCTGGCACCGGCCATTATCACAGATATGATTGATGCCGGAAAAAGAGCCAATGTAGGCCCCATGGCTGCCGTGGCAGGGGCAATGGCCCAGTATGTGGGTGAAGGTCTTCTAACCCTGTCCAAAGAGGTGGTAGTGGAAAACGGGGGAGACATTTTTATCAAATCAGATTCAGAAACCTTATTCAGTATTTATGCGGGAACCTCCCCCTTGAGCATGACCACGGGCATTTTGGTTGAAAAACGGGAAACCGGCTTTGGCATGTGCACCTCATCGGGCAGCCTGGGCCACTCAAAAAGCTTTGGCAGGGCTGATGCTGCAAGCGTGGTTGCTGACTCCTGTGCCCTTGCAGATGCTGCTGCCACAGCCCTTTGCAACATGGTGCAGAAATCCTCGGACATTGAAAAAGCCATCCATGCAGGAAAACAGATCCAGGGTATCCAGGGCATTGTCATTATCAAGGGAAAACATATCGGACTCTGGGGAGATCTGAAACTGGTCAGACTCTCCCCCTGAATGACCGTTTAATTAATATAAGTCCCCTACCTTGCCCTCCACTGCCCTGGCAATGCTGCCGTCCCGGAGCAATGCCTTGACCCTGGCAATATCATTTGATAAAAGCCTATCTTCCGTCATATAATCTACCTTGCTTCTTATGACCTCATAGGCGGCCATGGTCCCCTCCCCGGCCTTGAGGTTGGTGAAAAGATCAATGGCCTGGGCTCCGCAGAGCAGTTCAATGGCAATGACCTGTTCGGTATTTTCCACAATATCCCGGCATTTTCTGGCAGCAAAGGCTCCCATGGAAACATGATCTTCCTTATTGGCTGATGTGGGAATTGAATCCACAGATGCTGGATGGGCAAGAACCTTGTTCTCAGAAACCAGGGATGCAGCAGCATACTGGGCTATCATAAAACCTGAATTAAGCCCCCCGTCTTCCACCAGGAATGCGGGCAGCCCTGACAGCTGCGGATTTACAAGTCTTTCAATACGACGTTCAGAAATATTGGCCAGCTCTGAAATGGCAATACCGAGAAAATCACATGCCAATGCCAGGGGCTGCCCATGAAAATTGCCGCCGGAGAGAAACTCTTCAGATTCCGGGAAAATCAAAGGATTTTCCGTGGAAGAATTCATTTCAACCCCTATTACGGTCTCTACATAATGAAAGGCATCCCAGGATGCGCCGTGCACCTGGGGAGAACACCTGAGGGTATAGGCATCCTGAACCCTGGAGCAGTCGTGGTGGGAGGAGATAATTTCAGAATTTTCCGTTATATTGAGCATGTTTTTGGCTGCCTTGATCTGGCCCATGTGGGGCCGGGCATTATGAATCCTGGGATCAAAGGCCGCCCTGGTACCCATGAGGGTCTCAAGAGTCATGCTGGCGGCTATATCCGCATGTTTGCAAAGATTTAAGGCATCATGGAGGGCCAGGCAGCCCAGGGCAATCATTAACTGAGTCCCATTGATCAGTGCAAGGCCTTCACCAGCTGACAGCTCCAGGGGAGGTATGGATTTTTTTTCCAGAGCTTTTGCCCCTGACATTCTCTGTCCGTCAACAAAGGCTTCCCCTTCACCGATTAGCACCAGGGCCAGATGGGCCATGGGCACCAGGTCACCGCTTGCTCCCACAGATCCCTTTGCCGGAACCACAGGTATAATACCTGTGTTTAAAAGCTGGGCCAGTTTTTCAATGGTTTCAAGGCAAAGCCCTGAATTGCCCCGGCAAAAATCATTGATGCGAAGGGCCATCATGGCCTTGACTACATCATCGGCCAGGTGCTCCCCCATTCCTGCTGCATGGCTTAAAAGAATTTTTTTCTGAAGTTTTCTGGTATCATCAAAGGAGATAGTCACATCGGAAAGTGCTCCGAATCCAGTGGTTACACCGTATATTCTTTTTCCTTGCTTTACCCATTTGTCAACCAGTTTTCTTGCTTTATGTATGCGGGATTTTGATTCATTGGAAATAGCAACTCTGGCGCCATGCCTTGCAATGTTTACAAGGTCTTCCAATTGAAATTCATCACCGTTTAAAACTATCTGATCTGTCATTTGTACTCCCCTTTTGGGTGTAATCCCCTTTTTGATAAGACTTTGTCAAAGTCTATTCCCTGTTAAATTTTCCCTTTAGTTTATATCGTGAGCCCGGAGAAATAATCCTGCTGTATGTGGCAACTTTGTCAAATGACCAGGTGCGCCGCGTAAGAGAAATGCAGGGTTCTTCCGGTAAAATTCCCAGGTGCCGTTGAATAATCTTATTTACCTTTATGGCCTCAATGATATGTTCGGCCTCCTGAATGGGTGCCACTTCAAGAAGATAATCACTGGGTGTGATGATCATGAAATCCTGTTCCAGATATAACGGAGCCACGGTGGGATTAATATATCGCTCTGAATACTGGACGCCTATTCCCCGATCCCTGTGCAGAATAATGGAGTGAAAAACAGAATCTCCTTCAGCAAGATCCATTTTTCCGGCAATGTCAACTGATACTCTCTCTTCCCTGAGCAAGAGGACCTCGCAGGAATGCTGACCGTTCCAGTTTTTAATCTCCCTGGCAATGCTCTTTATCTCAAGCAGGGATGCTTCGGGCTTTGGTTTTGCCACAAAAGTGCCAACTCCCTGCACCCTTATAATCCTGCTTTCTTCGGCCAGTTCTTTCAAGGCCCGATTGGCAGTCATTCTGGAAGCATTAAATATCCTGGCAAGCTGGGTTTCCGAAGGGATCTTATCACCGGGTTTTAATTTCCCTGACTCAATTTCCCTGACAACGCTTGTTTTTATTTTTTCATATAATGCAAAGGGCTGATCTGAATTTTCCACTGTTTATCCTGTTTTGTTTATCTTGTTTTGTTTATCTTGTTTAAATGTCTGGTTAAATCAATTTAAATGGATTTTTAAAACCTTGACTTCACTTCTATACTTGTATAGACAAGTATTATATAATCCAAGGAAAAATGTCAACACCCTCCTGGCAAAATACGAAAAGGCCGAATATGAAAAGGTCAAAAGGAAAATAAAATGAATTCAAATAATCTCCAGACAAAAGCCGAATTTCCCGGAACCTGGGACCTTTTGTTTATAAATTGCAACCTGGCCACCATGGCCCAGGGAAACTATAATATAATTAAAAACGCAGCCCTTGGGGTATCCCAGCAGAAAATTTCCTGGGTGGGAAAACAGGAAGACCTGCCAGATGATCCTGAAAAACTTTGCACAAGGGTCATGGACTGCAGAAACAAATGGATAGTGCCGGGATTTGTGGACTGCCATACCCATCTGGTATGGGGAGGCTCCAGATCCAGAGAATTTGAGATGCGGCTTGGGGGTGCCAGTTATGAAGAGATTGCCAAAATGGGTGGAGGAATATTCTCAACAGTATCTGCAACCCGGGATGCCACAGAAAATAAATTATTTATCCAGGCATCCAAAAGAATAAAAAACTTTCTCCAACAGGGAGTTACCTGTCTTGAAATCAAATCAGGCTATGGGCTGGACCTTGAAACGGAATTAAAAATGCTTTCAATTATTGATCAATTGAATCAAGCATTCCCCCAGCATATTGAACCAACATTTTTAGGGGCCCATGCCCTGCCCCCGGAATTCAAGGATAATCCAGAAGACTATGTAGATCTTGTCATCAACACCATGCTGCCCAGAACAAAAGAACAGGGTATTGCAACTGCAGTGGATGTTTTCTGCGAACACATTGCCTTTTCCAGGGCCCAGACAAAAAAAATCTTTGGGGCGGCAACAAAACTGGGGTTCAGGGTCAAACTCCATGCAGAACAATTATCTGATTCTGACGGATCTGCCCTGGCTGCTGAATTTAATGCGCTCTCCTGTGACCATCTGGAATTTCTTTCCCCTTCTGGTGCAAAAAAAATGGCCGAAAAGAAGGTCTGCGCTGTTCTTCTGCCAGGAGCCTTTTATTTTTTAAAGGAGACCCAGAAACCTCCCATTCATATATTAAGGGAATTGGGAATTCCCATGGCAGTTTCAACGGATCTCAACCCCGGGTCCAGCCCCATACACTCAATGAACATGATAATGAACATGGCCTGCCTGCTCTTTGATTTCACCTGTGAAGAGGCCCTGGCAGGAGTCACCCTCAACGGTGCAAAGGCCCTTGGTCTGAACAAGAGAAAAGGCAGCCTTGAAGTTGGCAAAGATGCTGATCTTGCGGTATGGGATATAAATACCCCGGCAGATCTATGCTATCTTGTGGGCAGCAATCCTCTGGATATGGTTGTGGTAGAAGGAAAAATTGAGTATAAATCCATGGAAAATAAACTGGGGTATAAACTGGAATAAATTCACAACCGGACTGACCCCCATTAAACATATATATCGGGAACCATATATATTGGATTTGTATATATTGGAACCATTTATATCAAAATAGCTTATACAGGAGCCTGCTTTGATCTCTTTGCTGACAATAATCAACATTATTTTCCTCATGATATCCAGCCTTTTTTTTCTGGCACTGAGTCTTTCCTCTTTTTTTGAAAAAGAGATCAGAGCCGCATGGATTTCCCTTGGTTTTCTATTCATCAATGGACTTATCTGGGGCTTTTTTATTGTTAACCCTGGATATTTAACCAAATTCAATCTACTCATATTTTTTGGGACTATCCTGTTCGGGCTCATCTCCCTTGTAAAATTCTTCCCAAAAAAAAATCTGCAAAGGGATCTTTCCCAGGCCATTCAATATGACGAACGGGACAATATGTTTTCCAGAAACAATATCCAGCACCACCCTGAACTCATGGATATTTATTATAAACAGCATCCAAAAAATTTATCCATTGATAAACAGATCCACAGCAAACCTGAATTTGGAGATAAAAAACAGGTGTTTCATGATGATTATACCACACCCTGTTATCTGGCCGCCTTTGAATACCTTGAGCAGACTATTCCCCTGTCCAATGGAATGATAGCCCCTGAAAAAAAGAAGGTGGACTTAAAAAAATTCATGGGTGCCTTGTCAGATATGATCTGTTTTTATGGGGCATGCGATGTGGGATTTATCCCCTTGAAACCCCTTCATTATTACAGCCACAGGGGACGGCATGCCGACTCCTGGGGTGAAAAAACTGATCAGACCCATGAAACAGCCATTGTCATTGTGGTGCCCATGCGTGTTCCCATGATTAAACAGGGACCCACAAGCTCTGTGATCCAGGAATCTGCCCAGAAATATGTGGAAGCTGCCAAAATCTCCAATATCGCTGCTGCCTATATCCGGCAGTTTGGATTCAGGGCCAGGGCACACAATGATGCCAATTATGAAACCCTTTGCGTTCCCCTGGCAGTGGAATCCGGACTGGGAGAACTGGGACGGATGGGACTTTTCATGCATAAAACCCATGGCCCCTGTGTAAGGCTTGCCATTGTCACCACAGATATGAAATTTCCCGCCTCCATTCCAGGACCAAACCTGCACATGGAAAATTTCTGCAGAATCTGCAAAAAATGTGCTGACAATTGTCCTTCAGGTTCAATAACCCATGGTGATGAACCAGAATCCCGGAACTTCAGGCATTGGTCCATTGACCAGGAAAAATGCTTTTCCTATTGGAAAACCATTGGATCTGACTGCGGGATGTGCATCTCGGTCTGCCCCTATACTAAACCTGATACCCTGATCCACAAATTGGTAAGGTTTTATATTTCCAGAAATCCTTTAAATCAACGGATCGCCTTGTTCATGGATGACCTGTTCTACGGCAGAATAAAAAAAATCCCCAAAAAAAATCCTGACAAGTTGTTTCATTTTTAAGCGTTTAAAATCCTTGCAACCCAAAAATTCTAATGATATGGAAGCTTCAGTAAAATAACTTAATAAAAAAAGGAAACATTATGTGTGAATCAAATGTATATTTAAAAGAAAATGATATTGAAAAACTGATCATGGAAAACGTGGCAGCCATTACACCGGCAGACAAAGGAACCTTTGTCCTGAAAGGGCTTTTGGGCGAACGTATGGAAGTACAGGGAGTTATAGAAGATATCAATCTCATGGGGCATAAAATAATATTAAAAGCTCTGTAATGATAAAATTTGGGCAATATCTTTCTGCCATTGCCAGTGTAAATGGTCTGGGTGACAATATTGAATGGCTTTTTTATCCGGGCATGCTCCAGGACAGCTGGGAAAAATGGTGGGATGATTTTGCCCTGCGCCATGCATCCCATGAAGGAGTCGATATTTGTTTTTTCCGGACCAGTTCAGATAAGAGTTCGCTTGAAAATAAGGGTCTGGCTGAAAATAAAGGTCTGGCTGAAAATAAAGATCTGGCAAAAACACTTGAACGTCTGGACAAAAATGCTGATATTCCTGCCATGGACAAAGGAATTGTTCTAAATATTGCGGATGATTTTTTAGGGCAGACCCTTGTCCTGACCCAAGATGTCCTGGCCCGGGAAAAACTGGACGATTTTTCGCCTAAGCTGCTCTTTGTATATTCCCACCTGGAAATTAAAAAAGGAATTGTGCCGGGCTGCCGGGTTGAGAAGGGACAGATCATCGGCCAGGTGTTTAATTCAAACAGGAAACCATCAAAACTTTTCCCCCACCTGCACCTTTCGTGCATTGAACTGACGGGGAAAAACCCTTTGAAAAACCTTAACTGGGATCTTTTTTCAGACAGGAAAAGAGTTAATCTGATAAACCCTGTTTTCATTTAAACCAGTTATAATTTAATTTTTTTTATCATTTTTTAAAAATGTATATGATTTTTTTTACTGTCACTAATTTTTTTTTATTTGAGATTCAATATTCAAGGGTGCTGCATCCCAAAAGAAGAATTGAAAAAAAAGAAAATTTGATCTATGATCACCAGAATTTGTAATTTTCACTATACTATTAATATGGAGAGGATGTATGAAGACAATTAAATACCTTTTTTTGCTGATTATCCTGGGACTGCTTGGTACAATAATTTACCAGAATCTGGAATATTTCATGACCCCCTATGCCCTGACCATTGATTTAAAAGTGCCCAACTGGCAATGGACAGCTCCCGCACTTCCCAACCTGACATATTGGGGCATCTGTTTTGGCCTTGGTCTTTTGCTGACAGGTATTAAAGGACTTTTTACCGCTTTTCGCCTTGGAAGAGAAATAAAAAATAAGAATTCCCTTATTGGCAGCCAGAGACAGGAAATCAGCGAGCTTCAGACAAAACTGGATGTGTTTGTCCATGACCCCTATATTAAAAATGGAAAAGAAAAATCTGGTGTTGAGAAATCAGAACCGGAAATACCGGTTGCCGAAGCGGAGGTGACGCCTGAAATTTCTGAAAAAGGTGATTCCAAAAAACTTTGAATAGAGATCTGGTACCAGACCGTCCATGACCAAAAAGAAAAATACGCCCATGATGGAGCAGTACCTTTCCATCAAAGAGCAATACAAAGATGCCATACTTTTTTACCGGATGGGGGATT
>JAOZST010000101.1:0-13400 GCA_029939535.1 Desulfobacteraceae bacterium
CAGGGAGGGCGGCCGTACTGTGGGCGCCGGTGTTATCGGTGAAATTGTTGAATAAACGCTAAGGGGTTTACTATTGGATAGAGTACTTATTGCTCTTGCCTGTACAGAGTGCAAGAGAAGGAATTATACAACTACAAAGAATAAGCGGAAAACTCCGGATAAAATAGAGTTTAAAAAATACTGCAAGTTCTGTGATAAGCATGTAGTTCATAAAGAAACTAAAGTAAAATAATTAAGATAAAATAATTAAGATAAAATAATTTAAATTTGCAGGTCAGTAGCTCCAATTGGCAGAGCTCCGGACTCCAAATCCGGCGGTTGTGGGTTCGACTCCCTCCTGACCTGCCATTTTTTTAAACTTTGGACTGGTTTTTTTGACAGGATCAAAGTCAAAGACAGCTCCGGGAGTGATATGGCACGATTACAGAAAAAAAAGTCTTTTGGTGAAAAGAAAAAAAGACGGGTCGATCCGGTTGAAAAAACGGATTCAGGCGTTCAAATTTCTGGGTCCAAACCGGGCGCTACTGTCGGTTTGCAAAAGCAGAAACCAGAAAAAAATATTACTGATGTTAAATCTGGTGAGCAAAATTTTTTTAATAGATCCATTGAATTTTTTAGAGAAGTAAAAGTTGAATTGAAAAAGGTTACCTGGCCGACACGTAAACAAACTACCGGAACAACCATAGTCGTAATTATTTTTGTCTTTGTAGTTGCGGCTTTTCTTGGGATTTTCGACTATAGTCTTTCCAAGCTTGTTCAGGTTGTCCTTACATAGATTAAGGAAAATATCATGTCTTTAAAATGGTATGTGGTTCATGTGTACTCAGGTCATGAGCAAAAAGTTAAAATAGCGCTGGAAGAAAAGATTGAAGGATCCAAACATCCGGAAAAGTTTGGTGAAATTTTAATTCCAACGGAGAATGTGGTTGAACTGGTTGGTGGGAAAAAGCGGGAATCATCACGCAAATTCTACCCAGGCTATATCATGGTACGAATGTATCTTGATAATGAGACCTGGCACATTGTCAGTTCAACTGCAAAGGTAACAGGGTTTCTTGGTGGAAAAAACAAACCTGCACCCATTACTGAAAAAGAAGCCCAGAGTATCATTGATAAGATGCAACAGGGTAAAGACAAACCCCAGCCCAAATATTTTTTTGAGCCAGGGGATGAAGTCAGGGTTATTGACGGTCCTTTTTCAAATTTTAATGGAACTGTTGAGGATGTTTCTCCGGATAAGGAAAAGATTAAGGTGCTGGTAAGTATTTTCGGAAGACCTACCCCTGTTGAACTGAATTTTATACAGGTTACTAAAATCTAGTTTGGTTTTTAAATAAAGAGTTTCAGGAGTATTCAAAATGGCAAAAAAAGTAATGACACAAATAAAGCTACAGGTTCCAGCGGGAAAAGCCAATCCATCTCCGCCCATCGGACCTGCCCTGGGTCAGCATGGTGTGAATATCATGGATTTTTGCAAGGCATTTAATGCAAAAACAGCAAATGATGCAGGGTCTATCATTCCAGTTGTCATCACGGTTTATAAGGATAGATCATTCAGCTTTATTACAAAAACACCTCCTGCATCCAGACTCATACTGGCAGCAGCAAAAATTGCCAAGGGATCTGGTGTGCCCAATCGTGATAAAGTTGGAAAGGTCACAAGGGATCAGCTTGTAGCCATCGCAGAAACAAAGAAAGAAGACTTAAACGCCTCAGATATTGATGCAGCCGTTAGAATTATTGAAGGCACAGCAAGAAGTATGGGGATAGAAGTAGTTTAACTTTAAGTAAAAGAGTGATGAAAAATGCCAAAGCGTAGTAAAAAACATACAGAAGCATTAAAAAAGGTCGATAGAACTGCTCAATACGGTCCAATGGACGCCTTGGAACTCACTGTATCTTCTAGCTATACCAAATTTGATGAAACCGTTGACATTGCAGTCAGACTGGGTGTTGACCCTAGGCATGCAGATCAAATGGTGCGAGGAACTGTTGTGCTTCCCAATGGACTTGGTAAGGAAGTAAAGGTACTTGTGTTCGCCAAGGGAGAGAAGGAAAAGGAAGCCCTTGACGCAGGAGCGGATTTCATAGCCACCGATGAAATTGTGGAAAAAATTAAAGGTGGCTGGTTTGGATTTGATAAGGCCATAGCAACCCCTGATATGATGGGTATGGTTGGTAAGCTTGGGCGTGTACTTGGTCCCAGGGGCCTTATGCCCAACGCTAAAACCGGCACAGTTACCTTTGAAGTTGAAAAGGCCATTAATGAAGTCAAGGCAGGAAAAATTGATTTTAGAGTTGAAAAAGCCGGTATAGTTCATGTTCCTGTGGGAAAGGTTTCCTTTGGAGCAGAAAAACTTGTTGAAAATGTAAAAGCTTTTTTTGACAAGCTCATTGCTTTAAGGCCTGCTTCAAGTAAAGGAACTTATGTGAAAACAATTACTGTTTCTTCCACAATGGGACCTGGTATAAAGTTAGATCCCCTGTTATTAAAATAGTTTCAAATTAGTTGTTTTATCTTGTTTAGCAAATAAGTATTTTAAGTACCTGTCCTAGACAGTAGGTGCGCCTAAAGGTGCATAATCGGAATTGCCGGCCTGCCGAGATAGAAGAATAAAATTTTGTTTTGGTTCAGTTGGCACCTTCGGAATAGATTAATCAATGAAAGGAGGTGTATGTAAATTGTTGAATATTTCTCAAAAAAAAGAACTTGTAGACCGGGTTTCAAAGAGCCTGTCTGAAGCAGAAATCACAATACTGATAGACTATAAGGGCCTTGACGTTTTGGCGATGACAGAACTTCGCTCCAAATTAAGGGAAGCTGGTGTTCAGATAGAGGTTGTTAAAAACACACTTTTGACCAGGGCATCTGATGGGTGTGATTCAGCACTCATGAAGGATTTTTATAAGGGTCCCAATGCAATCGTTATTTCAAGGGAAGATCCTGTGGCTCCGGCAAAGGTTCTTGTTGATTTTGCAAAGACCAACGAAAAACTGGAAATTAAGGCTGGTGCCCTTGCAGGCAAGCTTCTCTCCTTGGAAGATATAGAAAAACTGGCCAAAATGCCGTCAAAAGATGAGCTTCTCACCAAAATGGTTTGTACGCTTAACGCAGTGCCCACATCATTTGTCAATGTTCTTGCAGGTGTTCCCAGAGCTTTTGTCAATGTGCTGAATGCAGTTAAAGATGAAAAAGAAGCAGCTTAAATCAAAATAAATAATAAAAATTTTTTAAGAAAATATCTAAAGATATAAACACTTTATAGAAGGTGTTAATTTAGGAGAAAAAAATGGCTGATATCACAAAAGATGATGTTATTGAATTTATAGCAAATATGAGTGTTCTTGACCTTTCAGAGCTGGTAAAGGAACTTGAAGAAAAATTCGGTGTAAGTGCTGCAGCCCCTGTTGCATTTGCCGGCGGTGCAATGCCCGCAGAAGAGGGTGCTGCTGAAGAAGAGCAAACTGAATTTGATGTTATCCTTGAAACCTTTGGTGACAAGAAAATTAATGTAATCAAAGAGGTGAGAGCAATCACAGGACTAGGCCTTAAAGAAGCCAAGGCATTGGTAGAAGAAGCTCCCAAAGCAGTAAAAGAAGGTATTGCCAAGGAAGAAGCAGAAAAGGTCAAAGAACAGCTTGAAGGAGCTGGTGCACAGGTTTCTGTAAAATAGTTTTGCATAGCTGATTTGCACGGGTTGTTTTATAAGATAAGCAACGTGTATAAACTATATGCGGGGGCAAGGCAGATATGCCATGTCTCCGCTTTTACGGTTGGAAAAACTCACACTGGGAGATATCATGACCGGAAGTCTTTTGATCAACAAGCGTATTAGAAAAGAGTTTGGAAGTAAAAGAAAGATAGTTGATATCCCTGATTTAATAGGGATGCAACGTAATTCTTTTGAGAGTTTCCTTCAAAGAAATATCCTCCCCCAGGAAAGGGAGGATAAAGGACTCCATGCTGTATATAAATCAGTATTTCCCATAAAGGATTTTACAGATACATCATCCCTGGAATATGTTTCCTATTCCTTTGGAGAGTCCAAACATTCCATGAAAGAATGTATCAGCCGGGGAATGACCTACGACATTCCTGTCAATATTAGGGTTCGCCTTGTTGTTTATGACCTTGATAAGGAAACAAATATCTCTACCATAAGGGATATTAAAGAACAGGAAATTTATTTTGGTACTATCCCCTTGATGACCCCCAGGGGAACCTTTATTATTAATGGGACTGAAAGGGCCGTAGTCAGCCAGCTCCACAGGTCCTCCGGTGTTTTCTTTGACCATGACAAAGGCAAGAATTATTCAACTGGTAAGATAATTTATAATGCCAGGATTATTCCAGTGCGCGGTTCCTGGATTGACATGGAGATCGATGCCAAGAATATCGTCAATATCAGGATTGATCGCAGAAGAAAATTTCCGGTTACCATTCTTTTTAAAGCTTTTGGATATACCAGCGAAGATATTCTTGATTTTTTCTACAAAAAAGAACATATCCTTAAAAAGAATGGCTCCTTTTTTAAAGAATTTGTTCCGGAAAACCTGGTAAGGCAAAGGGCCAGTTTTGATATTAAATCTCCTGAAACCGGTGACATTGTCATCAAGGAAGGAAGAATTTTTACAAAACGTGCTTTAAAACAACTGAGTGATGAGGGACTTGCCTATATCCCCATTCGAGACGAAGAGCTTCTGAATAAAGCTTTTGCCCAGAGTTTTGTTGATAAAGAAACAGATGAGATGGTTTTCAAGGCTGGCGATTTGATTGATGAGGACAATTTTGAGCTATTGGAAGAAAAATCTGTAGATGATTTCCATATCCTTTATGTGGATGCCAGAAGCTCTGATTCCATGCGCAAAACTCTGGTCATAGATAAAATTGAAACAAAGGAAGAGGCCCTAATGGATATTTACCGGCGTCTTCGTCCGGGTAATCCAGCCACAATTGAGGTTGCCCAGGATTTTATCGATCATTTGTTCTTCCGTCAGACATACTATGACCTTTCCAAGGTTGGCCGTCTTAAAATGAACCATCGCCTGGGTGTAAACACTAAAATTGATGTAAAGACTCTAAGAAGGGAAGATGTTCTTCTCACTGCTTCCACTTTGGTTGAGCTTAAGGATACCCAGGGCCAGGTTGATGATATCGATCACCTGGGAAATCGCCGTGTCAGGGCTGTTGGAGAACTTCTTGAAAATCACTACAGGATAGGACTGGTTCGTATGGAACGGGCCATTAAAGAAAAAATGAGTATGCAGGAAGTGGATGCCATGATGCCCCATGACCTTATTAATCCAAAGCCTGTATCTGCTGTGGTAAGAGAATTTTTTGGCACTTCCCAGTTGTCACAATTCATGGACCAGACAAACCCCTTGTCTGAGACAACACATAAAAGACGGCTTTCAGCCCTTGGGCCTGGCGGTCTGACCCGGGAAAGAGCTGGTTTTGAGGTCAGGGATGTTCATCCTTCCCATTATGGCAGAATCTGCCCCATTGAGACTCCTGAAGGCCCGAACATTGGACTGATTGTTTCCCTTTGTACATATGCCAGGGTTAATGATTTTGGTTTTATTGAAACCCCTTTCAGACTTGCTGCCGATGGAAAGGTTTCAACAAATATCCGGCACTTAAGTGCTTTCGAAGAAAAAGAACACCCCATTGGTCAGGCCAATGCTCCCTTGGACGTTGATGGAAATTTTATCAACCCCCTTGTATCTTCCAGGGTTGGCGGAGAGTTTGAAATGATTGAAAACAAAGACGTCAAATTCATGGATGTTTCTCCCAATCAGCTGGTGTCTGTGTCTGCCTCCTTGATTCCTTTCCTTGAAAACGATGATGCCAACAGGGCTTTGATGGGTTCCAACATGCAGCGCCAGGCAGTGCCTCTGATTCAAAGTGAAGCTCCCCTGGTGGGAACGGGAATGGAAAGTGTTGTGGCCCGGGATTCCGGTGTTACCATTGTCGCAGAGTTTGATGGTGTTGTCGTTGATCTGGATTCAAAACGCATTGTCGTTCGGAATGATGATCATGAGGATGAAGGTTTTGAAAAAGCCGTTTCCATTTACAATTGTTCAAAATTTATCCGGTCCAACCAAAATACCTGTTTCAACCATAGACCCATTGTTAAAAAAGGTGAAAAGGTCAAGAAAGGTCAGGTCATTGCCGATGGACCTTCCACTGAAATGGGTGAACTTGCGTTGGGAAAAAACGTCACAGTGGCATTTATGCCCTGGGATGGATACAATTATGAGGATTCAATTCTTGTTAGTGAGCGTCTTGTAAAGGACGCTGTTTACACCTCTGTTCATGTTGAAGAATATGAGGTGTTGGCAAGGGATACCAAACTTGGCAAGGAAGAAATTACAAGGGATATTCCCAATGTCGGGGAAGAGGCCCTTAAAAATCTTGATGAAAGCGGTATTATCCGCCTGGGTGCCGAAGTCTTTTCAGGAGATATTCTTGTGGGCAAGATCACACCAAAGGGAGAAACCCAGCTTTCTCCGGAAGAAAAATTGCTCCGGGCCATATTTGGTGAAAAAGCAGGGGATGTCAAAGACACCTCACTTTGTGTCCCCCCCGGAGTAAAGGGAAAGGTTATAGATGCCAAGGTCTTTTCAAGAAGGGGCCTGTCCAAGGATGACAGAACCAGGCTAATCGAAGATGAAGAGATTGAACGTCTTGAAAAGGACAGGGATGATGAAATCAAGATCATCTCAGAGGTTGCCAGGGAAAAGGTAGAGATTATCCTGGACAAGAATAAAATCCTTAATGACCTTGAGAAAAATCAAAAAATCCTTGTTAAGGCAGACACTAAAATAAGCCGGGGTTTATTTAAGGATGTTCCCATTGCAGTTCTTGTTAATGTGGCTGTCATTGATCCGGTTTTAACTGAACGGGTCCAGGTTATACTTGAACATGCACAGGACCAGATTAAAAAGGCCAGAGAGCATTTTAACCGGCAGGTAGCCAGGTTTGAAAAAGGAGATGACCTTCCCCCGGGCGTATTAAAATTGATTAAGATCAGTGTAGCCATGGAGAGGGTACTTTCTGTGGGGGATAAGATGGCAGGCCGACATGGAAATAAAGGTGTTGTTTCCAGGATATTGAGAGTAGAAGATCTCCCCTATTTTGCAGACGGCAGGCCTGTTGACATGGTTCTGAATCCGCTTGGTGTTCCATCTCGTATGAACGTGGGGCAGATTCTTGAAATTCATCTGGGCCACGCTGCTTTTGGATTAGGGCAACAGATCGATGAACTCCTTGAAAATATGAAGCTGGAGCAGTTAAGGGAAAAGGTAAAGAATATTTTTTCCATTACTAAAATCCAGCAAAAAAATATGATTGAAGATACAATTGTCCAGGATATTGAAAAGATGTCCGATGATGAGCTTGTAGATTTTGCTTCCATGTATCGCAGGGGTGTCCATACTGCAACCCCTGTTTTTGACGGCGCCAATGAAGACGAAATCAAGGAATTAATTGAAATGGCAGGATTTGATTCTTCCGGCCAGGCCATACTCTATGACGGGAGAACCGGCGAGCCCTTTGACAAGCCTGTAACAGTGGGAACCATGTATATGCTTAAACTCCATCATCTGGTTGATGATAAACTCCATGCCAGATCCATTGGGCCGTATTCCCTTGTTACCCAGCAGCCCCTTGGTGGTAAGGCACAGTTTGGTGGACAGAGGCTTGGAGAGATGGAAGTCTGGGCCATGGAAGCCTATGGTGCTGCCCATGCACTTCAGGAGTTCCTGACCGTTAAATCTGATGACATGACAGGAAGAACCCGTATGTATGAAAAAATTGTAAAAGGACAGAACGTACTGGAGCCTGGAATGCCGGAATCTTTCAGGGTTCTTACAAAAGAACTCAATAGTCTGGGTTTGGATATGAATCTCATAGAAGGTAGCAAATAAGGAGAAGACATTGGACAATATATATGATTTCTTCGCAAAACCAAAAGATCCAAAGGTTTACAAAGGCGTACAGATCAGCCTTGCATCTTCAGACCAGATTCGAGAGTGGTCTCATGGTGAAATTAAAAAACCTGAAACAATAAATTACAGGACTTTTAAACCTGAAAGGGATGGCCTTTTTTGTGCAAAAGTCTTTGGCCCGACCAAGGATTACGAATGTAATTGCGGTAAATACAAACGCATGAAACACAGGGGAGTTGTCTGTGAAAAATGCGGGGTTGAAGTGATTCAGTCCAAGGTCAGAAGGGAGAGGATGGCCCATATTGAGCTGGCTTCTCCTGTGTCCCATATCTGGTTCCTTAAAAGTCTTCCCAGCAAAATTGGAAATGTGCTGGACCTGACTTTAAAAAATCTTGAAAAAGTTCTTTATTTTGATTCATATATTGTGATCGACCCGAAAGATACCGGGTTGAAAAAAATGCAGCTTTTATCTGACGATCAATATTATGAAGCTCTGGAGACCTTTGGAGAGGATTTTGAGGCTGGGATAGGAGCCGAGGCAATTCTCAGATTAATAGATGATATTGATCTCCAGGCCACCCACGATGAGCTGAAAGAGGAAATTACTCTGACAAGATCCGTGGCCAAGCAGCAGAAAATGTCCAAGCGGTTAAAGGTCATTGATGCTTTTTTGAATTCAGGTCTTGAACCCACGAGAATGATCATGACGGCCTGTCCGATTTTACCACCTGATTTACGGCCATTGGTACCACTTGAAGGGGGACGGTTTGCCACTTCAGATCTCAATGATTTGTACCGCAGGGTATTGAATCGGAATAACCGTCTCAAGCGCCTGGTGGACCTGAATGCACCTGATATTATTGTTCGAAATGAGAAAAGGATGCTTCAGGAGTCTGTGGATGTTTTGTTTGATAATGGCAGGCACGGTCGGGTAGTCACGGGAACCAACAAAAGACCATTAAAATCCCTTAGCGATACCTTAAAGGGAAAGCAGGGGCGTTTCCGTCAGAACCTTCTTGGCAAGCGTGTTGATTATTCAGGACGTACGGTTATCACCGTTGGCTCGGAGCTGAGGCTTCATCAGTGCGGGATTCCCAAAAAAATGGCTTTGGAATTGTTCAAGCCTTTTATTTATAATTATCTGGAGCAGAAGGGTCTTGTTTCCACAGTCAAAAGTGCCAAAAAAATGGTGGAACGTGAGGAGACCGAGGTATGGGACGCCTTGGAGTCTGTGGTTAAAGAGTATCCAGTCATGCTCAACAGGGCTCCTACTCTCCATCGTCTTGGATTTCAGGCCTTTGAACCTGTATTGATCGAGGGTAAGGCTATTCAGCTTCATCCCCTTGTATGCCCTGCTTTTAATGCTGACTTTGACGGGGATCAGATGGCGGTTCACGTTCCCCTTTCCCTTGAGGCAGTTCTGGAAGCAAGGATCATGATGCTGTCCACCAATAATATTTTGTCACCAGCCAATGGTCAGCCCATAATTGTTCCGACCCAGGATATAGTATTGGGTATCTATTATATGACCCGGGCAGTAGCGGGTGAGAAAGGAGAGGGGATAATTTTTTCCAGCCTGGAGGAAGTCCGGTATGCCTTTGACGCTGGAGAACTTGGGTTGCATGCAAAAATCAAGGTTAGAATTGATGATGAAATTTTTGATACCACAACAGGTCGAATCCTTTTGTGGGAAACCATTCCGGGGGATACACTTCTATCATTGAGCAGGATTCGAACCGATTCCCTTGAGGCCTGTGAAGAAGCCCTTGATGAACTCAAATCCGGAGCGGATTTCAACCTTGTTTTAAAAAAATATTCAGATGCTGAAATCAAAAAGAGCCGGGGAAAAACTGGGTTGCTTGCCCGCAAGGAATTTAAGAATATTTTTCAGGTATCTGATGTTGTGGTGGAACAGTTGTTCGGCCTTAAAACAGATCAATTCACCGATGTAAGAATTGTGGGAGATAAGTACACTATTTTTAAGGTGGATGTACGTGAAACCACGTTGCCGTTCAATCTGGTGAATAAACTCATGGACAAATCATCCATTGTTAAATTAATTGATTATGCCTATAGAAATATTGGCCTTAAGGAAACAGTGGTTCTTTCTGACAGACTCAAGGACATTGGATATAAATATTCAACCCTTGGCGGATTGTCCATCTGCGTGAGTGATATGATTATTCCCGATCAAAAATGGGATCTTATTTCAGACGCAGAAAAAAATATTGAAGAAATTAAAAATCAGTATTCCGAAGGGTTGATTACCCAGGGAGAGAAATATAATAAGGTTGTTGATATCTGGGCCCAGGCCACAGATGATATTGCCAATGCCATGATGGATGTAATGAAAAATCCTTCTGGAACGGATAATCCTGAAACTTCGCAAGAGTTGAATGCCGTATATATAATGGCTGATTCCGGTGCCCGTGGTTCCAAGGATCAGATGCGCCAGCTGGCAGGTATGCGTGGATTGATGGCCAAGCCCTCTGGAGAGATCATTGAAAACCCAATTACCGCCTGTTTCAGGGAAGGCCTTTCAGTCCTTCAATATTTTATTTCCACCCATGGTGCCCGTAAGGGACTTGCTGATACAGCCCTTAAAACAGCAAATTCAGGATATCTGACCAGGAGGTTGGCTGATGTGGGTCAGGATTGTGCCATTGTTGAAAAAGACTGCAATACAATTAACGGCATAGAAGTTGAAGCACTGTATGAGGGTGGTGAAATTATTCAGACCCTGGGAGAAAGGATACTAGGGAGGGTTACCCAGGAAGATATACGTGATCCCTATACTGATGAATTTATTGTTGGTGTTGATACTGAACTTGACGAAGGCCAGGTCGCTGAAATTGAGGCGGCTGGTGTTCAAAAGGTGAAGATTAGATCTGTATTGACATGTAACTCCAAGCATGGTGTTTGTTCCCGTTGTTATGGGCGTGATCTTGCCCACGGTGTAACCGTTGAAATCGGCCAGGCAGTTGGAATTGTTGCTGCCCAGTCCATTGGTGAACCTGGTACCCAGCTGACCATGCGTACCTTCCATATTGGTGGAACTGCATCCAGAAAAGTTGAAGTTGCTGAAATCAAGGCCAGGGTTGGCGGTATACTCAAATACAATGAAGATATCCAGACAGTAACTTCAGCAAACAATGAAGTGATTGTCATGAACCGTAAAGGCGGTGGTGTTACCATTGCCGGCAAAGAAGGCAGGGAAAGGGCAATGGAAAACATCATATACGGTGCCACACTTCATGCAAAGGACGGGGAGGAGATTAAGCCTGGTAAGATTATTGCCACCTGGGATCCTTTTACTACACCTATTATCACTGAAGTATCAGGCCGAGTCCGCTTTGCAGATATCGAGGTCGGTAATACTGTCCAGGAACAGATAGACCCTGTAACAGGTAAGGTCAGCCGTACCATTATTGAAGGGAGAGATACGGAAATTCGTCCGAGAATCACCCTCAGGGACAAAGACGGCAAATCTGTTAAGCTTGACAATTCCAAGACTTCAGCCCAGTATTATTTGCCCATTAATGCAATCCTGACTGTTGAAGAGGATGACAATGTAATGGCTGGGGATGTTATTGCCAAGCTGCCAAGGGCCACTACTAAAACCAAGGATATTACTGGCGGTCTGCCAAGGGTTGCAGAACTTTTTGAAGTCAGAAAACCCAAGGATCCAGGAGTGTTAACGGAAATTGATGGGTATGTATTGGTTTCAAAGGGTACCAAGGGTAGACAAAAGGTAACAATTACCCCGTCCGATATTGGAGAAAAAAAGGAATATTCCATACCAAAAGGACAGCATGTCACAGTATATGATGGTGACTATGTAAAAGCTGGAGACCCCTTGATTGCAGGAAGTGCAAATCCCCAGGATATAATGAATATCAAAGGGGAGGTTGCCCTTGCCAAATATCTGGTGGACGAGGTGCAGGAAGTTTATAGATTACAGGGTGTAAGAATTAATGATAAGCACATTGAGGTTGTGATCCGTCAAATGATGCGGCGGGTTAAAGTAATCAGTACAGGGGATACAAATTTTATTCCGGACGAACAGGTAGACAGGGTTCTTTTTGAAGAAAAAAACAGGGAAGTGGCAATGAAGGGCGGGGAGCCGGCAAAGGGCGAGCCCCTTATCCTTGGTATTACCAAAGCCTCTTTGTCAACAGATAGTTTTTTGTCAGCAGCTTCTTTCCAGGAAACTACAAAGGTTTTGACCCTTGCTGCCATAGAAGGTAAATATGACAGCCTCAAGGGGTTAAAAGAGAATGTGGTAATGGGAAGACTTATTCCTGCCGGAACAGGGTTCCCAGGGTATAGTGATGTTGAAGTGGGTTTTGGTGAATTTGCCGAGGTTTAAATTGGTAAATAAAAATAAAAACTTGACATTTGGAAAAAGTAGAAGTAAAATTTAATATTTTGTCGTGTATGGCGATGTATTACATAGATAAGGAGCGTTGGGAAAGTTATGCCGACCATAAATCAGTTGGTTAGAAAAGGTAGGAAAAAAGCAGAAAAGAAGGTTAGCACACCAGCTCTTAAGGGTGGACCTCAAAAACGCGGTGTGTGTACCAGGGTGTATACGTCAACTCCGAAAAAACCTAACTCTGCTTTGAGAAAAGTGGCAAGGGTGCGTTTGACAACCGGTATGGAGGTTGCTGCATATATTCCGGGAATGGGTCATAATCTTCAGGAGCATTCAGTTGTTCTTGTGAGGGGCGGCAGGGTAAAGGATCTTCCAGGTGTTCGTTATCACATCGTCAGGGGTGCACTTGATACTCTGGGTGTTGATGACAGGCGGCAGGGACGTTCCAAATACGGAGCCAAGCGGCCAAAGTAACCCAATGTTGGGAAGTTATTAATGGATAATATTTGGTGGACATGATAAATGGCAGAAAAAAAGATTATTATAGAAAATTTAACTAAGGAAGCTACCCAGGAAGAAAAACTTGCTGCTAAATTTGTAAACTGTGTTATGAAGGGCGGCAAGAAGAATGCAGCCCGAAAAGTGGTTACAGATGCTTTGCTGCAGGCTGAAAAAAAACTTGGCGAACCTGCATTGGGTGTTTTTAAAAAGGCAATCGATAATATTAGGCCCTCTGTTGAAGTGAAGTCAAGAAGGATTGGCGGATCCACATACCAGGTTCCAACTGATATAAAACCCAGCAGACAGACAGCTTTGGCATTCAGGTGGTTGATCAATTTCAGCCGTAATCGTTCTGAGAAGGGTTATGCTAACAAATTGGCTTCTGAATTGCTTGATGCGTATAATAAGCGTGGCGGAGCTGTTAAGAAAAGAGAAGATACACATAAAATGGCAGAAGCAAATAAGGCATTTGCTCATTTTCGGTGGTAAATAGTTTAAAAAATCTTTGAAAACATTCCACAGGAGGAATTAAGAAGATGGCTAAGGAAAAATTTGAGCGGAATAAGCCGCATGT
>JAOZST010000102.1:0-13359 GCA_029939535.1 Desulfobacteraceae bacterium
GCACTTTCCCCAGCTGGCTTTCCCAGGCAGACCATTGCCAGGGGAACCTTGTTCTCTTTTATTTGCAAAAGCTCTTGGACTGATTTTTTATCGAACAGGGTGAACCATACACTGCCAAGGCCCAGGGCATGGGAAGCCAGGAGCATGTTCTGGATTGCTGCCGCACAGGCATGCTGATAAGCCATGGGGCCCTCCTCACTGAAAATATCCACCCCTGACTTGGTTTTATCGCCTGTTACAACAATGATCACCGGAACGCTTTTTAAAAACTGGACAGAATATTTCTCCAGCCATTTCCATCCGCTGGCTTCCATTGATTTTTCCTTACACGTTTGGGCACCCTGGAAGATCTGCTCTTTCACTTTATCGCTGGTAATCACGATAAAATCCCAGGGCTGGCTGTTCAAAGGGGATGGAGCCATTATCCCTGCTTCAATGATTTTTTTAATTTGATCTTTTTCAATATCCTCATCTAAAAAATCCCTGCAGCTTTGTCTCTGCTTTATTACATCAAACAAATCCATTAAAATCCTCCTTTTCCATATTCAACCCCAAAAACACATCATGCCGGCCGGGTTTTCTTTTCTGTTTTTCGCCGTTCATCATCCCTGACTTCCCGGCGCAGAAGCTTGCCTACCTTTGATTTGGGCAGCATATCCCGGAATTCAACATACCCTGGCACCTTATAGGAAGCAAGGCGTTCGCTGCACCATTTGATCAATTCAACTCCACCCACGCCCCTTGCATCCTCCTTCAGCACCACAATGGCCTTGATACGTTCCCCAGCCTTTTCATCGGGGATCCCAATCACACAGGCATTAATGACCGTTGGATGGTCCTGGAGAACAGCTTCTATTTCAGAAGCAGATACCCTGTACCCCTTGTGCTTGATCACATCGGCGGATCTTTCCATGTAAACCAGCTCTCCATCCGGCCTGCAGCTTACATAATCACCCATCCTGCAATAGAGTTTGTCATTGACCTTTACATAGGTTCTCCGGGTTTCTTCGGGTTTTTCATAATACTCTTTTAATGCATAGGGCGAAGTGACAAAAAGTTCCCCGTTTTCCCCGTTGTCAACACATTCCAGGGTAACCGGGTCCACCACAATGCATTCCCGGCTTTTTAAAGGATACCCAATGGAACCTGAAGACGGTTCAGTCCCGATTTTGCTATAGGTTACATGCCCGACTTCCGTGGATCCATAAACCTGATAAATGGGAAGATCATATTTCTTTTTGAACCGGTTCATGACCTTGCCCGGCAGCACATCCCCTCCACAGAAACAATAGGTCAGCGAAGAAAGATCATATTGATCCAGCCTGTCATTTTCCAGAATCATCCGATAAAGGGCAGGAACTCCCAGGAACCACCTGACTTTATACCTTTGGATAGACTCTAAAATGGCATCCACCTGGGGCTGGGGCATGAGGACCACATGGTTCCCCTTGTTTAATCCAATGGCCATGAAAAAGCCCAGGGCCATGATGTGGAACAATGGATTGATGGCAATATAAACATCTGTTCCTTCCTTTAGATGATCTCCGGCCACATCATCGGTCACATCGTTTATATAGGAGGTGGAACCGATATGATTGCCCGGAACTCCCTTGGGGAACCCGGTGGTCCCTCCGGTATAAAGAATATAAGAGAGGTCATTGAAGGGATCAATCTCCACAGTTTCTACCAGGGGAGCGGTTTTCAGAATAGACCTGAAAGATAAAATTTTTTCATCATAGTCCACCTTTCCATTGGGAACCTTGTCAAACAGAAATCCCAAAGACCTTTTCCACACCGGCAAAAGATCCACAAGATTGGTTACAATGGCCCGTTCAAGACCTGTGGTGGGAAAAATTTCTTTTACATACCCGAAATTGGTATCCATGCAGATGATGGTCTGGGCTCCTGAATTTTCGATCATATAGCCGATTTCATGGGAGGTATAAATCGGAGAAACAGGCACCAGGATCGCACCTGCCTTCTGGATGCCCAGATAGGCAACCACCCACTGGATACAATTGGGGATATACAGGAGAATCTTGTCTCCTTTTTTGATCCCCAGCTGCTGCAGTCCCCCGGCAAACCGATCACTTAAATTTCTAAGACGCTTGTATGTAAAATTCTCTCCCAGGTAAGACACAGCCGTATTTTCCGGATATATTTCACTCATTTTGTCAAATCTTGAAAAAGAGAGTTCTTTTTCAAGGAGTATGGTATCTTTCGCCATTTGGGACGACTCCTTATCTTTATGAAACACCAAAATAGGCTGATTTTACATCTGGATTATCCATGAGCTCCTCCCGGGTTCCTTCCATGACCGCTGCCCCGTTTTCAAGGATATAGGCATAGTCCACAATGGGAAAGACCGGCCGGGCATATTGTTCGGATACGATAACCGAAATATTCTGTTCCTTCTGGATAACCTTGGTCGCCTTGATCAGGGTGGACTGCATCAGGGGGCTTAACCCCAAAAGGGGCTCATCCAGCAAAAGGACTTTTGGCTGGGCCATCAGGGCCCTGCCAATGGCCACCATCTGCTGCTCACCACCGCTTAAAAAGCCGCCCAGGCGCTTCCGCAATTTCTGCAGGGCAGGGAACATATTCATCACATAATCCAGGGTTTGATTTGCCTGGGCTTTTGTGGCAAGATATCCGCCGATACGAAGATTCTCAAGCACTGAACTTTCTTTGAACAACCTCCGCCTTTCCGGGCAGAGAACAATGCCGGCCTTTGCCCGAAGGCTGGGTTTCAGATCCATGATGCTCTGGTTCTCCAGCAGTACATCCCCTGTCAGGGTGATCCGTTCGCCTCCGGCCATCTTTTCTTTTTTCTGGATATCCAGCATGATCCCGGACAAGGCATACATGAGTGTGGATTTGCCCGCACTGTTTGCCCCGAATACACCGACGATCTGATTTTCGTCACATTTGATGCTGATATTGTTCAAAGCCAGCATATTTTCATAAAATACCATTAAATTCCTGGCTTCAAGCATAGGTCATGACCTCCTCCACCTTTTCAGATCCAAAATAAGCCTCCTTTACCTTTTCGTCGGCCATGACCTCGGAAGCAGTTCCCTCAATGAGTTTTTCCCCGAAATTTAAAACCATGACGCGATTGGCCACCTGAAAAAGTTCCCGCAAGCGGTGTTCAATCATTACAATGGTAATGCCCTCATCCTGAATCCGTTGAATCAGGGGTACCATGGATGCAATCTCACTCATGGAAAGACCTGAAAAAACCTCATCACAGATAATAATTTCCGGTTTCAGGGCCAGGCAGCGTGCCAGTTCCAATCTCTTTAAGTAGCCTGTGGGCAGAGTCGATGTTTTTTTAAAAGGGATATACGAATCCCTTTCAAACCCGATCTCTTCCAGGATGTCAATGGCAATGGTCTGCCGGTTGCCAAGACTGCCGCCTCCCCGCCAGCCCCCGGTACGTTTGGCTCTGGGTGAAAACAAAGGAATCACAAGATTTTTATAGGCGGGCAGACTGTGATAGGGCCGCATGATCTGGAAGGTTCTTGTCACCCCCATGTCGGCCACTTTATGCGGTGGTTTACCCGTAATATTTTTGCCTTTAAAATAAATTTTCCCCGAGGTGGGTTTGATAAAACCGGTAATGGAATTCACAATGGTGGTTTTGCCGGATCCATTGGGCCCGATAATGCCCAGGACATCTCCGGAAAAAACATCAACGCTGACATCCTTGAGCGCCTGGACCCCGCCGAATAATTTGGAAACATTGTCCATTCTGAGGATCGGTTCTGTCGTGGTTTGATTCATATCTGGGTCCACCTTTCAAATTGTTCATATTTTCTTTGTCCGTACTCCATGATACCGCCGCTCCTGAACAGAATGAACCCCACAAGGATGGAAGCGTAAAACACGATCCTCAATGTGCCGAAATCCCGTAACAGTTCTGAAACAGGAACCAGGATCAGACACCCGATAACTGGACCCACAAGGGTTCCTGATCCGCCGATGACCGTGGCGGCAATGGGCAGGATTGAAAAATCAAGGGCAAACTGGGAGATACCCGACCACATGTAAATATGGGTGAGACAGGCACCGGCCATGCATCCCATGGCCGAGGCAATAAAAACGGCCAGGGCCTTGTATCTGGTAATATTGATTCCCGATGCCTTCACTGCCTGGTCATTGTCCATGATGGCCGTAAAAATCAATCCCCGATCTGTAGTGACAAACCGTCGAAGCCCGAACAAAAAAACCAGTACCATGATGATCACAAAATACTGTTCTGCAAAAGAAGAAGCAAAACTGTCAATTCCGATGAGGCCGTCCGTGCCCCCGAAAATATCAAAGGCTTCAATGATTCTTGCCATGAACAATGGATACATCAAGGTGACAATGGCAAAGTATACCCCTTTTAAGGGCAGGCATGGAAACAGCACCAGGGTGCAGAAAACACCTCCGATAATGGCAGCCAAAGGAACGGTAAGAAAAGGAGGAATTGCAAAATAGGAATTTAAAATCCCTGCACTATACCCCCCTGTTCCGATGAAAAAAGCCCCTCCAAGGGATACCAGTCCGACATAATGGGCCAGAAAATCAAAACTCAGGGCCAGGACAGCATAGATACAAACAATGGAGATGACCCTCTGCCAGTACATGCCCGGCATCAAAAAGGGCAGCAGCAGCATCCCTGCAATCAAAATAAACCGGGGTGCTGTCAGGTAGGAGAGTTCCCTCCAGGACATTAAGGCATAGAGTCCATCAGACCTGACCTTGATCCCGCGATCGATTCGTTCTTGTCTTGTTTGTTGATCACTCATTTTTCATACCCTCTCTTCCAGTTCTTTCTGCTGGCCGAACAGGCCGGACGGTTTCAGGATCAGGGTCAGGATAATGGCCAGAAGCGCCACCACCATCTGGAAATGGGACCCGATAAAGACAACGGTGAGAATCTGGGCATACCCGATGATAAAGGCGGCAAAAAACGCTCCCATCCAGGACCCCAGGCCTCCGACAATACAGACGGCAATGGACATGATCAATACATTATATCCGGCTTCCACCACGATATTGCCCAGGGGCAATATTAAAATGGAGGCAACACCGGCCAGGATTGCCCCGAATCCCATGGCCAGCATGGCCATGAAATCCGAATCAATTCCCAGCATCAGTGCTGCACGCTCGTCCTGGGCCATGCCCTGGAGGGCAAG
Source organism: Desulfobacteraceae bacterium (assembly GCA_029939535.1). Taxonomy (GTDB): domain Bacteria; phylum Desulfobacterota; class Desulfobacteria; order Desulfobacterales; family Desulfobacteraceae; genus NBML01. The sequence goes on from JAOZST010000102.1 coordinate 5,187, forward strand.
TCCTATCTTTGTATAATGGGTAAATAGCCAAAGCCCCGCCACAAGGCAGATACCGATGATGGTCATGATAAGTCTATGGTAGTCCACGGGAACACCTCCGATCATGAGGCTGCCTTCCATGAATACAGGCAGGGTATAGGTCATCCCCCTGAAACCCCCGAATCGTAACCCTTCAAGAATGATAAGCCCGATGGCATAGGAAGAAATTATTTCGGAAATATTCATTCCCCTTACCCGTATCAGTACAAAACGGTACATGAGCATTCCCAGAATCCCGTTTATACCCAGGGAAAAAATAATGGCAAAGAAATAGGGCAGTCCGATTTTCTGAAACAGGGTCCAGGTGACAAATCCACAGATAATATAAAGAGCCCCATGGGCAAAGTTGGGGACCCGGCTGATACCGTATACCATGGCAAAGCCCAGGCCCATTAATGCGAGGGACACGGAATTGATGGTCCCGTAGACTAGAATTTCCATAAAAAGATCCCAATGTTAGGTGTTAATAGAAATAAGATTTGAAAATTTAGTTTTTACCCATCCATGGAGGCAGCAGGATCTCTCCTTTGGCAATACTTTTGGGATAGACCACAACCCGTTTGCCGTCCTGCCACTGGAGAATGGACCCCACAGCACCCTCTTTGGGATCTAAAGCCGCAATGACCTGATGACTCTTGGGATCAAACCTGAGCCTGCCGTAAACCCCCATGATATCGGTCTGTTCCAGGGCGGTTACCACTTTGTCTGATTCGATTGTACCGGCTCTTTCAATGGCATCTTTTAAGACATAGACAGCCATGTAGGAGCTGGATGATCCTAGACCTTCCGGTTCAACCCCCCATTTTTCAGTATAAGCATTGTAAAATTTCATGGTCCACTCGGTGGCATCGGAAGGGGCGTTACCCGCATTGACCACGTTGCACAGGGTATACTGGCCTTTCCCCTCCGTGGCTTTCCAGAAACCCGGTTGTTCGGCAGCAGCCAGAGTGGAACCAAAGGGCAGTGCCGGTATTTGAAGATCATACCATTGCTTCAACAGAATGGCGCTTTCCGGCATATCCATCCAGATATTGATGATTTGAGAACCAGTTGATTTGACTTTTAAAAGAGCCATTGAATAGTCAGTGGTGCCTGTGGGGAAAATCTCGGTTCCAGTGACTTCAAATCCCTTGGAGCCGGCCACTTTCCCCATTACCTTGGCAGCCCCCCTTGCATGGGACACATCCTGGGCCATGATAAAGACCTTGGTAAGGCCGTATTTTGCTTTCAGGTCTGCAAAGTTTGCGATCATTTCACCGATCAGATTGACGGCTTCTCCGTGTATCCTGAAACAATATTTTAATTTGTCATATTTTTTAGCCACTGTTTTATGATAGGCAGGGGTTAAAACTCCACTGGTCACTATGGAGACTTTTTTATGTTTTGACAATAAAGACATGGCTGCAAGGGCAGCTTCGGACCGGTTTGGCCCGCCCAGTATAAAATCTGCATTTTTGTTTAAAATCAATCGTTCTACAGCCATCAATGCTTCACTCACAGGAACTCCCGGTTCAAGGTCCCGGGTATCAATGACTTCAACGGAAAAGGGTCTTTTTTTACCATTTACGTTGACACCCCCTGCTGCGTTGATTTCATCCACAGCAAGCTTGATGCCCCTTTCAGCATCCCATCCGTACACATAGGCCGTGGATAAGGGTGCACCTAAAATAATAGGTTTTTCGGCAAAAGCATGGGAACCCCACAACACTACCAACATGGAAACAAAAAGGGTAAGATAAACTCTTAATTTGATACGCTTCATACGTGTCCTCCTTACAGTTAAAAGAAACCATTATCAATCATGACAATATTCAAGATCCCGGGGGATCTGGCCGGCGGATTTTGTATTCTTTTATTTTGGATTTAACCCGCAGCAAAGATATTTTTAACAGTCGGGATGTCTTTTCAAGATCCCAATGTGTTTTTTCAAGGACATGGTAAAGGTGTTCTTTTTCACTCTCTTTTAAGGACTTTATTTTCATAACCAGCTCCAAGGCAATTCATATCTATTCTTGACTGGATCCAGGTTCAATAAAAAAATGGAAAAGGAAAACAAACAGGCAACGTACAATTCAGATCAATATTTCCAAAAGTAGTAATTCAGATTCTATTAAAGCAAATATAGCAAATTTTGTGCCCGAATAAACTAAACACCCATAAAAAGAATGAACAGGCTTCATGATCTATGTTTCCTTCATGTTGAAAATTACGGACATTTAATTTCAAACAGGCAGAGTAGAAAATAATTTTCTAGCGGGTGGTAAATTATTTGATAGCCACCTGCACAGATCGTAAAAAATCAAGCTGGTTTGATATCATACTTTTTAATCTTACTTCTCAATGTAGGCAGACTGATACCCAAGACCCTGGCTGATTTCGTTTTGTTCCAGAGAAGCCTATCAAGGGTTTGGGCAATATGCCTTTTTTCGACATTGGCAAGGGAATAGGATTCAAGCCCCATCTGGGGAAACCGATCGATCACATCCAATAATTTATCCACATCATCCTTTAACAGGACATTCCCCCTGCATCCTACAAGGGCCTGGACAATTGTATTTTCCAGCTCTCTGACATTTCCTTTCCAGGGATGATGGATAAACCTTTCCATGACCCCATCCTGGATTTTGGTAATCTTTGTCCCAAGCTCCTGGTTGATTTTAATTAAAAAATGCTCAACCAATAATGGAATATCCATGAGTCTTTCCTGCAAAGGCGGTACCTCAATGGTAAAAACCTTGAGTCGGTAGAATAAATCTTCTTTGAAAAATCCTTTATTGACTCTTTCGGCCAGATCACAATTACAGGCAGCAATGATGCGGCAATTTGACTTCAATAATACGGAACCTCCAACCCGGGTGTACTCCCTTCGTTGAAGGAAACCCAGGAGTTTGCCCTGAATACTCAATGGAAGCTGGGCAATTTCATCCAGTAGCAGGGTTCCGTTTCCAGCCTGCTCAATTTTCCCGCTGGTTTGGGTGTCTGCTCCTGTAAAAGCCCCTTTTTCATGGCCGAAAAGTTCACTTTCAAGCAGGTTCTCCACAACAGCGGAACAATCAAATACAATAAAGGGCTCCTCCTTAAAAGAACTGTTCAGGTGAATCACCCGGGCGATCAAATCTTTTCCAGTGCCGGTTTCTCCCTGGAGAAGCACATTCACCCGGCTGGTGCAGACAAGGCCCACCATCTTGAATATCCTTCGCATTTTTTCGCTCTTGCCAATGATCACCCAGGGGTTGTCAGACTTGTTTTTTGCAAATTCAAGGGCAAGGGTTTCCCTGTCAATTTCCAGTATATTAATGGCCCGGGTAACTGCTTTTTCAATTTCGCCCACATCCAGGGGCTTGTGAATATAATCAAATGCCCCCCTTTTAATTGCCACTATGGTAGTTTCCATATCCTGGAAAGCCGTGATCATGATGATTTTTGATGATTTTTTTTTCTTCATCATGGTTTGAAGGATATCCAGCCCATTGGAATCCGGAAGACGTATATCCATTATCACAACATGGAAGGATTTTTCCATAAAGAGTTCCAAACCACTGGTTCCCGTTTCTGCCGTAAAAACTCTGTGCCCTTTTTCCGTAAGAAACATATTCAGGGATTCAAGGATGGAGGGCTCATCATCTATTACCAGGATTCTTGCCATCAGGTATCTGCCTTTTTTCCAGTTTCCATGGGAATCATTATTAAAAATAATGCTCCTTTGCATTCTCTTTTTTCAGCCCGTATAAATCCTTTGTGAGCCTTGATTATCCTTTTCACATTTGCCAGTCCCAGGCCAACCCCTTTGGTTTTCAAGGTAAAAAACGGTTTAAATATTTCTTCTTTTGTCTTTTCATCAAACCCCTGACCTTCGTCACTGATACTTATGCCTGCATATTCCCTATTCTGTTGTACTATTTTTTTAAATTTTACAATAATTTTTCCAAAGGAATCAGAGGATTCAATGGCATTGATAAGAATATTGATAAATGCCTGCCCCAGTTTCTCCCCATCTGCCATAATGGGCGGCAACTCATCTTCAACAATTGTGTTCACATGAATATTTTTTTCTTTGAATTTCATCTCCAGAAGTTCGATATAGGAATTCATGATATGGCAGATATTACAGGGTTTGATATTTATCTGCAAAGGCTTGGCAAAATCAAGAAGCTGATTCAAAATCTGTTCAAGCCGTATCACTTCGGAAACTGAAATATCCACCCTTCGCTTGTCATTTCCCGTGATCTTCCGGTTGGAACTCAAAATCTGGAGATTCATCTTAACCGAGGACAAAGGATTGCGAATCTCATGGGACAGGGATGCAGTGATCTGACCGATATAGGCCATACGTTCTGATTCCTGCAGGGCTGCCGTCCGCTTTTTAACAATTTTTTCAAGCTCCCGGTTCTGCTGAATAATTTTTTGCTGGTGCATGCCCTGGAAATGATCGCTGAACCGGTTCATGGTATAGGCAAGGCATAAATTAAGCCTCTCCAGAATCCTGTGGAGTTCTTTTTTGGGTGAATTTGGAATTACAAGATCAATTAAAATGATTCGATAGAGTTCAAAGGCTTTCTGGACATCAGACAACAAAAAACCAGCACCCAGGCGCATCTGGGTAATTTTATCAATAAATTCATTTATGGGATTATAATCTCCCTCCACCAATACATGATAATTTGCATCCACAGCCCAGGTAATAGTCTGCAAAAGTTCTTCAATCGGTCGTTTTGCATATTGCTCACCACATTCAGTGTGAAGTTTCTTAACCCACTCACTGATAATGAAAGATTTATGGTCATTTAAAAAATTTGAAAAAAAAAATCCATGATCCTGTTCCCAAAAAATTAATCTGCTGACAGAGCAAGCCCCTGGGCCACCTGATTTTTCTTTTCCCTTGAATACAGCAGTTCAACCAGTTTTAATGCGAAATCGCATGCAGTTCCAGCTCCCCGGCTGGTGATGCAGTTTTCATGCACAACAACCTTTGATTCAACAATATTGCCATTATCAATCATATCCACAAATCCGGGATGACAGGTTACCTTTCCAGGAGTAACCAGGCCGTGGTGATGAAGGACCACTGCAGGAGAAGCACATACCGCTGCATAATATTTTTGTTGCTCTGCCTGTTTTTTCAGAAGGATCTCAAGCTCTTTTGAATCCCTGAGATTCTGGGCTCCGGGAATGCCGCCGGGCAGGACAATCAGATCGAATTCTTCATCCATACAGTCTTTGATCAATCGATCTGCTTTAAACTCAATTCCTCCCGAGGCCTTGATATTAATCGTATCCACAGATGCTGCAATAACCGTGGCACCTGACCGCCTGAGCACATCAATGATGGTGATGGCTTCCATTTCCTCTGTGCCCTGGGCCACCGGAACAAGGACTTTTTTTTCCATGACATTCTCCTTTTTAAAATATTTCAGCGGATAAATATTGTATCTGTTTTAATTATTTATTACCGTATTAAAGGTTTCGGAGAATGTCCACAAATTTTAAGAAACGGATTTAAAAAAAATAAATTGGATTCAAAATGAGCATTTCAGGAAACAATCACTGGCTAAAAATTTTTTTTATCTGTATCCTCCTGGCTGCATTGGGCATATTTTTTTTATTTTCCGGAACGACTGTGAACAGATATTATCATATACAGACACCAGAAACCAGCCAAGTGATTGAATCTATTCCCGGATTCTCACATAATGCCTTTGACCCTGAATCCATAAAAATTCTTATCTGGAATATTTATAAAAGCAAAAGAATCGGCTGGAAAGATGATTTTACCAGGCTTTCAAAGGGGATGGATATTATCCTGATACAGGAAGCCAGTATGAAGGGTAAAGACCACAGAAATTTTGGTGTTCAAGGTATGGGAGGGAACTTTGCCAAAAGTTTTTCATACCATACAGAATCTGTCTTTGACACTGGAGTCATCACTCTGTCAAAAGTAAATCCTGTTTCAACGAGCTATCTTCAAACCAGGTCCAAAGAACCATTGACACATACCCCGAAAGTCTCACTTCTGACTGAATATTCATTCAAAAAAAACCGAAAAAACCTGCTCGTGGTTAATATTCACGGTATCAATTTCGTCAGGTCTGCTGCATTTGAATCACAATTAACCGATCTTGAAAAAAAGATTAAAGAACACCAGGGCCCGATTATTTTTGCCGGTGATTTCAACACATGGAATAAAAAAAGAATATTTATTTTATCCGGCATAATCGACCGGTTGGGATTAAAGGAAGTGGATTTCATTCCAGATACCCGGACAAAACGGTTCAGATATTTTCTGGATCATGTGTTTTATAAAGGACTGAGGATAAAACAGGCAAAGGTATTTAAAGATATCAGGTCATCCGACCATAAGGCCATGGAAATTGAATTTTCTCTTGCAAGCTCCTGAACAACCTTTATTGCCAGTGCGCATGGGAAAACCTACTTTTTTTATATAACCGGGGCAAACAGATGGGAAAGCCGGACCCCGAGTTTGAAAACCCAGCTTTTATTTTTGAAATCGGCTATACCTGATTCCCGGCATTTTAAAAAATCGGTTTCAAGCATTTTTTCCACTTCTCCCGCAAAAACAGTATCATGGACAAGAATCCCTATTTCAAAATTCAGGTACAAAGAGCGGTTATCAATATTGGCCGTTCCCACAAGGGCCAGATCATCATCCACAAGAACTACTTTCTGGTGCATGAACCCGTCTTCATACCTGAAGAAACGGATATTGGGAAAGGGGAACTGGTACAGGCAGGAATAAGATGCAAGGTATACCAGCATGTGGTCAGGCTTTAAAGGCAGCATGATACGAATATCTATCCCGCGAAGGGCAGCCAGCTGAAGGGCAGTTGAAACGGCGGCATCCGGAACAAAATAAGGACTGGCAATCCAGAGGCGCTTTTCAGCTTGATTGATGAGCTGGACAAACATCAAGGAGCAGACTTCCAGCCTGGAGGCAGGGCCCGACGGCAGGACAATGGCATTCATATCTCCTGCAGGTTCCGGTTCTGAGGCCAGTTCAACATCCGGCCGGTCCTGGGCAGACCAGTACCAGTCTTCTATAAATGTCACCTGTACGGCCTGCACTCCGGGTCCCTTTATTCTTACATGGGTGTCCCGCCAATGCCCGAATTCAGTGCTAAACCCAAGATATTCATCACCGACATTATGCCCGCCCACAAATGCCACTCTTCCATCCACCACCACAATTTTTCTATGATTTCTGAAATTGATCTGGAACCGGTTTCTGATGCCCCGGGTTGTCCAGAAAGGCAACATATTGATCCCGGCCCTGCGCAATTTTAAAATATATTGAGTACCCAGCTTTTTAGACCCGACCTCATCATATAAAAAGAAAATTTTTATGCCGGCCGCAGCTTTTGCGATCAGATGATCTTTTAACCGATTGCCGGTATCATCATCCCGGACGATAAAAAATTCAATCAGTATATAGTGCTCTGCTTTGTCTATGGCATCAAAAATTGCAGAGAATGTTGCCTGGCCGTCAATGAGCAGTTCAACATGGTTGTTCCGGCATGCAGACAATTTAGTAAGCCGGTCAAAATATTCCAGTTTTGTTGCCGGCAAAGCAAGCTTGTATTTTGATACCGGGGGCAATAATTTTACCAGGGAATTTTTATTTTTAGCATTTATTTCCCTGAGCGTCTCAATATATCCATTAAATTTATTCCTGCCAAATGCCAGGTACAGCGGCAGTGCGATGGGGGGGAAGGCCACAAGGGATACAGTCCATGCAACCGCCCCCTGTGATGTTCTGACGGTTAAGCCGGCATGTACCGCTGCCATTAGAGAAAAAAAATGAAACACCGTATAAAATTCAAGAAAAAATTTTATCATCCGTCCAGATCCATTCACCATCCATAAATAAAAAAACATTTCTGTGGGATGATTCTATTAGGTACTGTTTTATAGCGAATCTAATTAACACACATATGTTACGATATGCAAGGGTATTGATCGTAGATAAAAAGGTATAAAAGCCCAGGCAAAATAATCGATCACCATGGGCAGAATTCAATGGAAACCGAGTACAAGGGCTGCTTGATAAAAGACAAAACTGGTAATCCAGGCGATACCAAGACCCAGAATCAGGCTTAGCAGTGTGATTCTCAGGGAGCGT
>JAOZST010000274.1:0-3548 GCA_029939535.1 Desulfobacteraceae bacterium
CAAAAAGAAGCTTTATACCTTTGATGATATTTTAGGAAATGCTCCCTGTCTTGAACAAAGTATAGAAATCGCCAAAAGAGTTTCAAGTAATGACTCTTCGGTATTCATATACGGTGAAACAGGTGTGGGAAAAGAGCTCTTTGCCCAGAGTATTCATACGGCAAGTAAACGTAAAAATGGTCCCTTTATTGCCTTGAACTGTTCTGCTATCCCAGAGACCCTTTTTGAAAGTATGCTTTTTGGCAGCACAAAAGGAGCCTTCACCGGTTCAGAGAACACCCAGGGCCTTTTAGAAATGGCAGATAAGGGGACAATCCTGTTTGATGAGATCAACTCCATGCCAATCTATCTGCAAAATAAGTTACTTAGAGCGATAGAAGAAAGAACGGTTCGCCCCTTGGGAAGCAAAAAAGAAATTCCTTTTGATGTACGTATTATAAGCTGTTCAACCGAGCACCCGGATAAAGTAGTGTCTCAAAATAAGATACGCAAAGATCTCTACTATAGAATTGCAGTGGTGCTTTTGGAGGTGCCCAGCCTGCAGCAAAGGCCTGACGACATTATACTTTATGCCAGAGCGTTTATCACCAGTTACAATAATACTCTGGGCAAGACAATTACATCTATTCATCCGGAGACTGAAGCCATTATGCAGGAGTATACTTGGCCGGGTAACATCCGCCAGCTTCGCCACTATGTTGAATGTATCATGAATGCCACGCCCCATGGAGAGTTTAGTTTTTCCCATCACGCCATGCCCTCTTATTTCAGTACAACAACCCAGGGAGTCTCCTCAATTTTCAGCACAAAAAAATCTTATTCAAAAAACAGTGAGGCACAGGAGATAGAACCCCAGAACACCGATTTTTTTGAAAAAATCCGTAACAAAGAGAAGCAAAACATCATGGATGCCCTCATGAAAACCAATGGAAACATAAGCAAGGCAGCCCGAATATTAAATTTATCCCGGCGTAAAATTCAGTATAGGATCAAAAAATATGGCTTAAAATAGGAACAATGTTATTGCTGCCTAAAAAAGTGGAAAATAACAATGTTCAGAATCTTTTAATATGCTTTTTCCATGCCTGATTAAAAAAGAATAAATCCAGAAAAAAGCAAAATTAGTTTCATTTTTTCAAATAGCCAACCAGGTTTTTGACCATTGCTTTTCTCCAGTTTTCCGTAAATTCAGGTGTCCATTCATAAAAGCCCTGGCCTGTTTTTGCTCCTAAAAGGCCTTTCTCAACCATTTCAAGGAGCAGGGGATATGATTCTTTGGTGCCGGTATCCATGTCATCCAGCATGTATTCCTCGCACTGGGCAGTCAGATCATATCCATCATTGTGCTCATATATTTCAAAGGGACCAGCAATGCCAAGGCGCCTTCCAAAACTTTTTTTAACGGACAGGTCCACATCCTGGGGAGAGGCAATGCCCCGCTGAACAATATTGAATGCTTCCCTCCATAACACCATCTGTAATCTGTTGACAATGAAACCAGGTGCTTCTTTCTGGCAGACAATGGGATCTTTGCCAATGGATTTGAGCAGTTTATACAAAAAATCAACGGTTTCATCCGAGGTCTGCTTTCCCCGGACAATCTCCACCAGGGGCATGAGATAGGGAGGGTTAAAATAGTGAGCAACCAATACCTTATCAGGCCTGGTTGTAGCAGTTTCCAGCATGCTGGGCATGAGGCTGGAAGTGTTGCTGGCCAGTATGGTATGTTTGGGGCAGGCTTTGTCCAGTTGGGAAAACAGATCCTTTTTTATTTCCAGGTCTTCAATGATGGCTTCAATAACCAGATCTGCATCCTGAACAGCCTCCTTCAGGGAGGTGACAGCCTTGATATTTTCCATGGCCATGGGAATTCTGTCCTGGGTTGTCAGGCCCCATTCACACAATTCATTGAGATTACGTTCAATTTTCTGGATATCCTGATCCATTTTTTTCATGCTGCGCCCAAGAAAAGTGATCTTGTGTCCTGCCATGGCAAATTCCTGTCCAATGCCGTGTCCCATCATTCCTGATCCTGCAATAACTATGTTTTTACTTTCCTGTGTCATGATTATCTCCTTTTTAAATTTAATAGGAATTTGCATTTAGCAGTTAGCCATTGGGCTAATCTCTTGCTTCCACATAGGCTTTGAGTAGGCCATCCTCTTCCTTGGAAATCAGGGATTCAGAAGCCTGGGCCAGTCTTTGTCTAACATGTTTGTTGGCTTTTACAACAATATCACGGGTTTCACCCAGGGCCCAGGTATCGTGGGAGTCCCAGTTGGAAACAGAGGGTGTCCATCTGTTGCGGCAATTCTGCAATGTGCTGATGTGGGTCAAATAATTTTTATGGCCCACATCCATTATCAGATCAAGGGATTTTTCAAATGAAGCCTGGGAAGTGTCAAATCCGTTTTTGATACACATGGCCCGCTCCATGATCTCCTCATCAATAATAAATTTTTCATAGCTGGTTGCCATGAAATTCTCCAGACAGCCCATGCCCTCGGCTATCATATCCGTGCCCGCAAGAATGCTGGTGAGGGCGCTTTGCATGGATTCAAAGCCTGCCTGGCAGTCAATGTTTTTTGCATCTGACATTCCGCACAAGGACCTGGTGGGCAGGTTGTAGTATTCTTTGCCCATCTGGATTCCCCCTGCATGTATCAGGGCAAGCTCAGGGGTTCCAGTCACAAAACTTGCATTTTTCATATAGGCTGCTGTGGATGCGCAGGTGTAAACCATTGGATTTCCTGGATTGATCATCTGAATTAAGACATTGGTAGCCAGAATCTCTGCATTTTGCATTATAACCGTGCCCAGGGGATGGATAGGGCCTGTTACACCTGCCATTATGGCAGAGGAAACAATGATGGGTTGATTCTGGTCTGCATATTCAAGTAAGGTTTCAAGGGCATCCGGGCTGAATGACAAAGGGGCCAGGGGGTTTATGGCAGCGCTTATCCAGTGATGTTCCCTGAAAGGGGTGTCTGTGTATGACTGAACAGCAAGGGCCATCATCTCCAAAGTCTCTTTTACCTGTTTTTCATGGTCGGCAAGCCCTATTACAGGCTTATCTGTATTTTTTAATACTCCATGGAGCATCTTAAGATGTCGGGTTTTCAGGGGAAGGTCTCCAGGCTCTACAGGCAAAGATCCCACAAGGTTAACCACCTTGCTTGTCTGGGCCAGCTTCTGCATGTTGATGAAATCTTTAAACAGAGATTTTCTACGTCCCCTGTCCAGGTCATGGACGTAAATGGGGCCTATGTTGGGCTGGATGGCAAGATCTCCTGTACCGATCTCCATATTTCTATCTTTATTCCTGGCCTTGAAGGTGAATGAGGAAGGCGTTGTTTTAAGGGATTGCTCCACCATTTTACAAGGGATAAAAACAATATCATTGTCAACAACAGCTCCCTTTTGCCGGAACATTTCCAATACTTTTCTGGAATGGAAGATAATACCTGTTTTTTCCAATACCTGCAAAGAGGCTTCATGGATTTTTTCCAGTTCCCCTCTGGTAAATGTTGTAATCTGCATCTATTTTC
>JAOZST010000275.1:0-1315 GCA_029939535.1 Desulfobacteraceae bacterium
GGGGATTTGCAACCTATACCCATCACCATCCAATAACATCGGACATGGATACCATCATTGTCCAGGACAGGGATATCATTCCCCAATTATCGGATTACCCATGTGTGAACTGCGGCAAGTGCATCCAGATCTGCCCGGCCAATGTTCCGGTTAACATGCTGGTACGCTACCTGGAAGCAGACCAGTATGAAGAAGCTGCTGACAGGTTTGACCTTGAATCCTGTATTGAATGTGGATTATGTGCCTATGTCTGTACGGCAAAAATCCCAATTTTTCAATATATCCGGCTTGGGAAACATGAATTGCTGACCCTTCGAGCAGACGTTTAAAATGGAGACTGTCAATGAATAACAACAAACTAACCGTTTCCCATGCCCCGTTCTGGCATGATGGAGACAGCCTATTTCAAATGAATCTGAATATTATCCTGGCCCTGCTTCCAGCAACCATTTTCGGTATTATTCAGTTTGGCGCCGTGGCCCTTGGCGTTGTAACCTTGTCAATTTCCACAGCCATGTTCTGGGAACTTGTCATGAACCTGATTTCAAAAAAACCGTTATCCATAGGAGATCTTGACTCTGCTGTTATCGGAATGATTTTCGGTGTTATGCTGCCTGCAACAGCCCCGTGGTGGCTGGTGGTGGTGGGAACCTTTGTGGCCGTTGTCATCGGTAAGATGATTTTCGGCGGTATCGGATCCAACCCCTTTAACCCTGCCCTCATTGGTATGGCTTTTCTCATGCTATCCTGGAAAATGATGTTTGATTTTGATGCTGCCTATCTTAATTATGAATTTAATTTTACGGCTCTGGCACCCCTGGCCGCCCTCAAGTTCAAAGGCGCTTCCGAAATTGCAGGTCTTTTTCCCCTTGGGAATCTGATCATGGGCAAACAGATAGGCGCCATTGGTTCCACCTTTGGCCTGGGAATTATTTTCGGCGGAATTTACCTTATACTAAGGGGTTATATACGCTGGGAGATTTCCATTTCATTCATTGCGGGTATTGTTGTAACAGCTCTCTGTTTCAACATGGCAAACCCGGAAACATATGGCGGTCCGATTATCCACCTCTTTACCGGGTATACCCTGCTGGGCGCTTTCTTTCTGACCACTGAGAACTCCTCTTCTCCGGTGAACAAAATCCCCATGTTTATCTATGGATTTTCTGCCGGATTGATGATTATTCTCATGAGGAATATCGGTATATATCCAGACGGGACCGTGCTTGCTATCCTGTTGCTGAACCTTATTAACCCCCTCATTGATAGCATTAGACCAAAAGCTTTGGGAAAGGGTGTACACAATGCGTGAAAT
>JAOZST010000275.1:1325-3547 GCA_029939535.1 Desulfobacteraceae bacterium
TAAATATGATCGTTGTCTTAACAGCACTTACCGCCTTTTCGGGCGGACTTCTGGCTGCGGTTCAATCCGGTACTGAAGTTCAAATTGAAAATCAGATTCTGAAATTTCAAAAAGCACCAGCCATAAAGGAACTTTTTCCAGAAGCAACCAATGATCCATTGGCAGAACGCTTCACCATAAAAAAAGATGACCTAGAACTTCAAATATTTCCCGGCAAATTATCAGATGGATCAAAGGTTGTTGCCTTTGAAACAAAAGGAACCGGATTCGGAGGCCCAGTAGGCCTGATGGTGGGAATAGACCTTGAAACCGACAAGCTTATAGAAGTCAGGGTCACTACTCATTCGGAGACACCGGGCATCGGGTCAAGGGCAAAAGATGATCTTGCCTTTGTATCTCAATTTGCAGGAATAGGTCTTGATACAAATTTTGCCATAAAAAGTGAAAATGGAGATATAGATGCCATGTCTGGTGCTACTGTCACCTCAAAAGGTCTCTGTGTCGCAGCTGCCAAGGCAAAAGAAGTCTATCAGAAACTGAAACCTGAAATTATGAAACAGATAAAATAAGGCAACTTACTTAGATATTCAGGAGATATAAATTATGGCACAATCCTTGGTAAAAGAATTTACAAAAGGACTCTGGGCTGAAATACCGCCATTTCGTTTGGTTTTGGGGCTCTGTCCCACCCTTGCTGTTACCAAATCAGTTGAAAACGGCATTGGAATGGGTATTGCCACCACCTTTGTTCTTGTTTTTTCAAACTTTCTCATATCACTGCTTCGAAATGTAATTCCCTCGAAAGTCAGAATTGCCAGCTATGTTGTCATTATCGCCACTTTTGTTACTATTGTGGAATTGGTAATGCAGGCATACACCTATGAACTATTTTTAAAACTTGGGATTTTTATTCCCTTGATTGTTGTTAATTGTATAGTTCTTGGCAGGGCGGAAGCATTTGCCAATAAAAACGGTCCTGTTCTGTCCATTGCCGACGGACTGGGAATGGGCATAGGTTTCACTGCCTCCCTAGCAGCTCTCGGTGCTGTCAGAGAACTATTAGGCAATGGCACACTGACCATCTGGGGCGGTGTTCCCGCCTTTGAAATGGGCGCCAATTTTCTTCCCTTCAAGTTCATGGTTGAGGCTCCCGGCGCATTTGTAGGACTGGGACTTATGCTTTGTATGATGAACCTCATTGGTAAAAAATAGAAAGGAAATAACTCATGGGTGATTTATTCGTCCTGGCCATAAGCTGCATTTTCATTAACAATATTCTCCTTGCGCAGTTTCTTGGAAACTGTCCTTTTCTCGGGACATCCAAAAAAATGGAAACTGCAGTGGGTATGGGTATGGCCGTTGTCTTTGTTCTTGTAATGGCCGGTCTTATTACTTGGATTGTTGACGTCTATCTGTTAAAAGCATTACATGTTGAATATTTGCGAACTGTTTCTTTTATTCTGGTCATTGCATCCCTTGTCCAGTTTGTGGAAATGTTCCTGAAAAAAAGTATCCCGGGCCTCTATGCCGGCCTTGGAATTTTCCTGCCCCTGATCACTACCAACTGCGCGGTCATGGGTGTATGCCTGATCAATATCAAGGAAGAATATACTTTTCTTGAGGCAGCTGTATCTTCCTTTTCCTATGCTGTTGGATTCGGACTTGCCCTGGTACTATTTGCAGGGATACGGGAAAGAATCAATCTTGCCAGAGTTCCCAAAGCCATGCAGGATACATCCATCGGCCTTGTGACTGCAGGTATAATTGCTTTGACATTCATGTCATTTAAGGGAATGGTTTAAAACATTGGAATATTTATTCTAAAAATTAAATCTTTTACAAGAATATTCTAATAGAATAAGGTGATATTATGATTTCAGCTTTATTGCTAATGTTGGGTATAGGCGCCGTCTGCGGTATAGTACTCAGCCTTTCATCAAAAGTCTTTTATGTGTATGAAGATCCCAGAATTGCCCAGGTTGAAAATAAGCTGGCCGGTGCCAACTGCGGCGGATGTGGATATGCTGGTTGTTCAGCAGCCGCAGATGCCATTGTTTCAGGCAAAGAACCCCCCAGTGTTTGTGTTATTAACAGCAAGGAAGGTGTCGAAGCAGTATCCAAAATTATGGGAGTGGACGCTGGATCTGCAGAGAGTACCCTGTCCTACAATATGTGTGAAGGTGGAAACCGTGCCGAAGATAAGTACCATTACATGGGAGTTT
>JAOZST010000103.1:0-13229 GCA_029939535.1 Desulfobacteraceae bacterium
GATTGTTTCCCGTGGCCCCGCAGTTTAGAAAGAGAAGGATTTACTTTTACCCATCAACCTATAAGTGATTGGGTTTGGGGTCAACTATAAAATGAATATTGTCTAAAAAAATAGTAAGTGCCTTTTTAAAAAGCCCCGTTTCTTATCCTTTGAAGGGGCGGATCTAATGTGGGTGGATGCTGAAACAGCAGCCCTAGGGAGGGGGCTTCGCACCAGCCAGGCCGGTATTGATCAGATTACCACCCTGCTGGCTGAAATGGGTATTACCACCCTGGCCTTTGACATTCCCTTTGGCATCATGCATTTTATGAATCCCATGGCCTGGAGTGTATTTCAATTCCCGTTGATGAACTTAGAAAAGCTAACGGCGCCATGGGCTGTATGACCGGGATTCTGGGCCGTGAAAAGGCTTAATGCCAATGATCCTTTTATTTTTCTTCAATGGGATGGGTGGTATGGTTGAACTTCAGGCAGAATCGACCGTCTATTTCTTCGATATACCTGGATAATTTTACAAGGGCGTGCTGGGTAAATTTAATAAGGTGTTCAGGGGTCTGACAATAGAGGTTGTCTTTTTTGATAAATAATTGATCCGGGGTAAGGTCCATGACAGCCCTGGTGTTTAATATGAGTTTGATCTGTTTTTCCACAATGATATCATGCACGAAAAGGGCCGTGTCCTCGTAAGGGAAATAGACCTTTTCTTCGATTTCATCCGTGACCTGGTATACATGATATCCTTGGTCATCTTTTTGAATGGAGGTATTAAAAAACCGGATGATTTTAGGGTGTTCAAATTTTCCGTGTTCATTGTGCCAGATTCCGTGTTTATCCAGCCAGAATACAGCCTTTTCTTTGGGTACCAGTATCTGTTTTTTTGTTGACGTCATTTGGCATTTTTCCTTCTTGATTTTTTAAATATCTGACTTCTATATGTAACTCAAAAACGGATACAGAACAATAGATAACTCTAATCTTGAATTTGCCCCGTGTGCTGACTGAACCTAGGGAATGGGGATTATTACTCCTGATTCAATGGGAGATTTATGATGAATTTTGTACCCCTTCCTGGAAGAGATTCAACATTGATGGTTCCCTTATGATTTTCTACAATAATAAAATAGGATATATACAATCCCAGGCCTGTTCCAACTCCAACGGACTTGGTTGTATAAAAGGGTTCGAAAATTCGTGTTTTTGTGTCCTCATCCATGCCCGGACCATTGTCCTGGATTTCTATTAAAGCCGAATCAGAATCCAATGCCGTATGAATGGTAAACACTGGAGAGGTTTTTTCAGGGTTATCCATCATTGCATGGCCACCATTTTTTAAAATATTGAAAAAAACCTGCTGGATTTTGCTTATATCACAGGGTACATGGGGAAGGCTTGAAGAATAGTTCCTTATGATTTTTATTTTTTTAAAATCAAGTCGTTTATTGAGGTCATAATCTTTTTCCATGATCTCAATGGTCTGATCCAGAACCCTTGATATATCCAGCAATGAATAGGAACTATTGCTTTTCCGGCTGAAGGTCAGCATATTGGTTACAATATCAGCCGCCCGCCTGCCTGCATCCAGTATTGATGACAGCATTTGAAAAATTTTGCGGTTTTCCATATAGGCATTAAGCTTTTTGAGATCGATTCCCAGATATTCAGCCTCCTGCTGGTTCTTCAGCATATCCGGTTTTGTCCTGTTTTGAATGACCTGGGCACTCTGGATGATACCGGCAAGGGGGTTATTGATTTCATGGGCCATCCCAGCGGCAAGACTGCCGATTGACTGCATCTTTTCCGTCTGGATCATCATTTCTTCCATATTGACCCGGTTGGTGGCGTTATCAATTCGAATCACAGCACCATCAATTCCCTTGCTGACAAGGGGATAAACCGTTACATCGTAAAAAAAGCGTTCATTATTCAGGGTGATTTCAATTCTCTGTTCTTTTTTTATTTCACCCTTTTCCAGGGCATGAAAAATAATGGATTTCTCTTTTTCAAGCAAAGGAAAAACATCAAAAACGACCTGGTTTGCAGCCTGTTCAAAACTTTTTCCGCTCAATGCTCTGGCTTCTGTATTCCAAAGAGTAACCCTTGCCCGGGTATCAACTCCAATGATGATAGAGGGCATGGAGTTGATAATATTGGACAGCATGGCCCTGAGGGAAACATTGGAGTCTTCTACATTCAGCTTTGATTGTTCAAGATCGGTTATGGCGTTTTCCATACTGTCTGCCATTGAATTAAATGCCTTGCCCAGCTTGCCCATTTCATCGGAAGATTTAATATCCAGACGGTATTTCATCTCTCCTTTTTGAAAACGGGAAATTCCTTTGATCAAGGTAGTAATTTTCCCGGTCAAGGCAGATGCCATCAAAATCGCAATAAGGATAACAATTATAACCATTGCGCCTGTATAGATTGTTAGCCGGGTGGCTGTCTCCCCCAGAGACATTAAAATCGCATCCTGGTTTTTTCTGTTCTGGCCCTCAATGGCCTGAACATATTTTTTTTCAATATCTTTTATTTGCTTTGCTGTAATATCTGCGGGTTTGTGAAATTCATTGACATTTGCACCAATGGTCACAAATCCGAATCCCCTTGAACTATTGCCGTACTGGCCTGTGTGATAGGGTATGGAAGCTGCGGTTGTCAGCTTTTTTAATCCACTCCAGTGAATCACAAATGATCCAGATCCTCCATGCTGAGTGATATTGTTCCACCCGTCACATTGGGGAGCAAAGTTCAGATATCTGCAATCCAGCCCCACAAGTCCCTGTTGAACCAGTTCTTTTGAGGATTGTTTGCCATGGGACTGGTTTTCATACTCTGGCAATGAATTTAAAAACAGGGTGGTATCCAGATTGCTTTTTTTCCAGTCTTGATAAAATTTATCCTCCAGCCATGGCATGGCAGGCTCTCCGGTTTCAGGGTCATATCCAACAATAAAAAAATCCCTGGGATGGGAAATGTTGCGGCCTTTAAAATCCCACATAAAGGCGTAATTTCCTGAAGATGCATCTGAAATAGCTGAATACCGTTCTTCAGTGGGAACAATATGGTCGGTAAATTCCATAATATGGGTATGATCCAGGGCCAGAGTAACATACCCCTTGATTTCATTGTTTGCCACAACGGGCATGGCCCACCGGACCAGTCCCTGAAACTTTTTACCCACTGGATTTTCCTTGCCCGCATATCCAGACTGCTCGGGATGGAAGGTAATCCCCATTTGACTGGCTTTCGATTTGGTATAGGGTCCAATCACAGGGGAATTGACATATGCACCGACCACTTCTGAAACATAAATTTCTCCTGGTTTAAGTTTTTTTAATTCTGTGAAATAGTTTTCAGCTTTGCAAAAAGTCTGATCTTTGTGTGAAATATCCCCCAGGGTGTTGGGCAATATGTCGGAAGAAGTGATTTTGATCTGCTCCTTTCCCAAAAGATCAACAAAGGTTATTTCCAGATATAACGGGATTTTTTTTTCCTTTCCGCTTATTTCCCTTCCCCTGTAGTGAAAATCAAGTTCATTGTCTTTGTTTTTCGCAGTAACAGATTGATCAGGATCTGGTAATGGATTTGCTGGAATCCAGGCATCTCCCTTATTATTCATTATCCAGGGATCATGGAGAATAATGGTTTTTTTCCGGGTGTTTAAAAATTTTTCATATATAATTTTTTTAGAAGGCAGGAGGGACGCCAGCTGGATATCCTCATCCCGGTCCTTTAAAAATGCTGCCACACGGAGGGCAGTGTCTGTTGTCAACCGTTCAATTGCCTCCCGGGACCTGAGATCAAGGGCACGAATTGAGCTTGAAGTGGCAAGGCTGGCAACCTGCCTGGTCGTCTCGGCACTGGTGTCTGCCATTTTCTTGACATGGGTTTCCAATGTGCTTGCCAGGGTTGAAATTTCATTCCATGCAAACCATGCTAATACAATCAGGGGAATAACTTTGATGAGGATGAATATGCCGATGAGCTTGTCTCTGATGCTTGCTTTGTATCCGGCCAAAATTGATCTCCCTGGTAAGTTGCGTATCTATTTGATCCAAATCCGATAACAGGTGGTAAAGATTTTTATGAACCAAATAAAACCATATCAAAATTAATTTGTTAATTCTTATCAATGTGCATCATTGTTGTAAAGTAAAAGCTTATCAATCAACAACGTCTTTACTTGTTTTTTGGATTCATTTATGGTGGAACAGAAAAGAGAATTGTGTGAAGGCCATGAATGTTTTTTGTGGATGTCGGGTAAGGAATCAAAAGGGATTTTATCGGGACAAAAAAAGAGGTGTTTATGTTGGCTAGAAACGTAATGGACAAGAACTTCCATTCCCTGGGTCCGGGGTTGAGCATCACTGATGCGGTGAAAATGTTCAAGTCTGCTGGCATTGCAGAGAATAAAAAAATATTCGGTATGATGGTCATGGATTCAAAGGACAGACTGGTGGGCATGATTTCCATGTATGACATTTTGCTGTTTATCCAGCCAAAGCATATCAGGATACTGGGGGAGATGGAAGATCTGCCTGCAGAACCTCTGTTTGAAGGCATTTTGAATCGGGTAAATAATGTCCGGGTGGAAGACCTTATGACCACGGACCTGATAATAGTGGGGCCGGATACCCATTTGATCATGGTCATGGATATCATGATTCAAAAGCATATCCGCAGGCTGCCTGTGGTGGAAAATAACAAGGTTATCGGGATTGTTTATCGGTCGGATCTTTTTTACCATTTTATGGAAACCATGGTGGACCAGTGAAAAAGGGGAAACCAGATGCCGATTTTTAAAGATCGCAGTGTGCTGACAGGAATAACAGTCAGGCAGGCCATGCAGAGGGCCTTTATTCGTATGCCTTTGGCCGCACCAATTTTTCTTTGTGTCCGTCAGATGATCAAGTCCAAGGTGGATATTGTTCTTGTGGATAATGACCAGGGAGAACCTGAAGGTGTGGTTTCTAAAACCGATATAATGGGGGCTTTTTATGCTGGTTTACCACAAGAGACCTGCCTTGGGGATATCATGATGGGGCCGGTGCAGATCTGCTGGACTGATGAACCAATTGAGCAGACATTGGATGCCATGAAGCAAAGTTGCATTCACCAGATATATGCAGGGGTGCCCAGTGAAAGAAAAGTATTGGGCATACTCAGCTATATTGATATTGTAGGGCTTTTATACCGGTATTGTAGGCAATGCAGAAAAAGCCATCGATACGCCAGGGGTCCTGAAAAAGAAAACTTGCCAAGACTCCGGGCAAAAGAGGTGATGACAACTCAGGTCATGGTTTGCAAAAAAACAGACACCCTGTACCAGGTCATGGATATATTGTCCATTCGCAAGCTTAAGGCCATTCCCATTGTGGATGAAGCAGGACTGCCCCTGGGCATTATTTCCAAAACAGATCTTGTACTTGCCTTTGTCCATGGAATTTCTCCTGACAGCCCGGCAGAGGATATAATGAATTCGCCGGTGGCCTCCTGCGGCCCTGATGTTTTGCTGTCCCATGTGATTTTAAAAATGTTTGTAACCGATATCCAGCATCTGTTTGTCCTGGATTCATATTTAGAAAGGATTCAAGGGGTGGTTTCCCTTTCTGATGCTGCCCGGTTCAGATCAGGAACCTGCAGGGCTTGCAATGCCAGCAGGGCCTTTGATTAATAAAGGAAATCCCATGGCTGAACAGGCTCCATTGAGCCGGATACCTTCCCTGGTTTTGTCAAAGGCCGGGGAAAGCCTGCCAGTGGCAAGAATTATTCCAGAATTATGCCATGCCCTGGCATCCCATAAACGGGCTGTGCTCCAGGCACCACCCGGTGCCGGTAAAACTACTTTTGTTCCACTGGCTCTTTTGGATCAGCCCTGGCTTGGCAGGAAAAAAATTATTATGCTGGAACCCCGGCGACTGGCTGCCAAGGCCTGTGCCGCTCATATGGCATCTATGCTGGGGGAAAAACCTGGTCAGACAATTGGCTACCAGATTCGCATGGAAAGATGTATCAGCAGGGAAACCCGCATTGAAGTCATCACCGAAGGGATATTGACCCGGCAAATCCAGTCAGATCCATCCCTGGAAAAGGCGGGGCTTGTGATCTTTGATGAATTTCATGAACGCCATATTCACAGTGATCTGGGCCTTGCCCTCTGCCTGGAGGCCGGTGAAGTATTTAATGAGGATCTGCGTATCCTTGTCATGTCTGCAACCATGGACATGTCCGCCATGTCAGTACTTATGGACAATGCACCCATGATTGCCTCCCAGGGTAAAACCCATCCGGTTGTCACCCATTACATGCCTCCAAAATCTGCATCCCGGGCCAGGGGTAATCATTATCAAGGACAATACCATACCAAATACTGGAATCAGTACCGACAAATTCGTTTTGCCTGCCTGGCAGCCATTGAAAAGGCCCTGGCCCGGGAATCAGGGGATATCCTGGTTTTTCTGCCAGGCGTTGCCCAGATCAGAGATATGGAAACGGTTTTAACAGAAAATCTATGCTTCTGCGGATCTGGTAAGGATCTTTCCATTCTGCCCCTGTACGGTAATTTGACCCGGAAACAACAGGCTGCTGCCATTGCACCCTCATTACCGGGTCAAAGGAAAATAGTCCTGGCCACTTCCATTGCAGAAACATCCCTCACCATAAAGGGTGTGAGAGTGGTGGTGGATACAGGACTGATGAGGGTACCCAGGTTCTCTCCCAGTACCGGTATGAGCCGACTTGAAACCATCCCTGTGTCCAGAGCATCGGCAGACCAGCGAAGGGGCAGGGCAGGAAGAACTGCTTCCGGCGTGTGTTACAGGATTTGGTCTGAACATTTTAACAAGGGTTTGATTGCATTTAACCGACCGGAGATTCTTTCTGCAGACCTTATTGGTGTGGTTCTTGAACTGGCCCAATGGGGGGTGTTGGATCACAAGGCTCTTAAATGGCTGGACCCGCCTCCCAGGGCCGGGTTTGAACAGGCCAGGGACTTGCTTAAACAATTGAATGCCCTGGACAACCATGGCCGTATCACAGACCATGGTCAAAAGATTCTTAAGGCAGGGGTCCACCCCAGACTTGCCCACATGATTCTCAAGGCAGATGAAATAGGCCAGGGGCTCCTGGGCTGCCAGCTGGCTGCATTGCTGGGAGAACGGGACATACTTTTTTTTCAGGGTAATGACTATGATCCGGATATCCGGCTTCGCCTGGAAGTCCTGGCTGGTATGGGCAGAGCCCTGTACAAAAATTCAGATAGAATCCCGTATAAAAAACCTGATGGAAAACCGGGTAGAAAATCATATAGCAAATCGGGTAAAAACTTGCGTTTTAATGAAAATCTGGTCAGGATTATTTTGAAAAATACAGCCAGGCTGAAAAAAGATCTTAAAATTAATTCTTCCGGCCTGGACCTGGACCAGGCAGGCCGGGTCCTGTCTTTTTCCTGGCCGGAAAGAGTTGCAAAAAACCGAAACAACAAGGCCTTGTCCTTTTTAATGGCATCGGGCAGTGGAGTTTTTTTTCGATCTGCCAATTCACTGGCCTTTCTTCCCTATATTGTGGCGGTTCATCTGGATGGGGTCCAGCGCAATGCCGGGATTTACCTGGCAGCCTCCTATGAAGCAAAATATTTGGAACTGGATTTTAAGGATAGGATAAAAATTCAAGAAAAATTAACCTGGGACTCTAAGACAGGTTCGGTAAGAGCTTTTTGTTACACCAATTATCGTAAGCTTGTAATTCGAGAAACACCTGTTCCAGATCCAGACCCGGAAGCAGTCCGTGCCTGTCTGATCCTGGGAATTCAAGAGTACGGCCTTTCCATGCTTCCCTGGACCAGAAAATTGAGGCAACTCCAGCAACGGGCAGTTTTTTTAAAAAATATTGGTCATTTTACCGACCTGCCTGATCTGTCTGATAATGCCCTTGCAGAAACTCTGTCTCTCTGGCTGGGTCCTTTTCTGGGTAATATCCAGTCCTCAGGAGGGTTAAAACAGGTGGATCTGTCATCAGCCCTGACCAGTCTTTTGACCTGGGAACAGCAGCAGATCATCCAAAATCAGGCTCCTACCCATATTATAGTTCCCTCGGGGTCAAGGATTCCCCTTCAGTATATGGATGAGAAGGGACTGCTGGAATCCCCGATTCTGGCTGTGCGGCTCCAGGAGATGTTTGGTCTGACCCAGGGCCCTGCCATTGCCGGGAACAAAATTCCAATAACCCTTCATCTGCTATCCCCGGCAGGCAGACCTGTCCAGATTACCCAAGACCTTAAAAGTTTCTGGAACAATACCTATCAAACAGTGAAAAAAGATTTAAAGGGGCGATACCCCAAGCATTATTGGCCCGAGGACCCATTTCTGGCAAAGCCCACTAACCGGGTTAAACCCAGGGTCAAAAGGTAACAGCATGGTTATCTGCAGAGCTTGAGCCGGTTATTTCTACTCCCTGTCCTAGATGGATTTCATGGCACTCATATAGGTTCTGAGTTTTTTACCCACAATTTCCACACTGGTTTGACGAATGGCATGGTTGACCTGGATCAAACGGAGATTGTCCACGCCCAGGTCCCTGGTATCAATTCCTTTGCCAATGGCATTCCCGTCAATGGTTTCCATGAAATTTTCAAGCATGGGTACAGCTTTGTGGGCAAATAGATAACATCCATACTCAGCTGTGTCGGAAATGACCACATTCATTTCATAGAGTTTTTTCCGGGCAATGAGATTGGAGATCAGGGGAACTTCATGGAGGGATTCATAATAGGCAGATTCTTCAATGATTCCGGCTGATGTCATGGTGTCATAGGCCAGTTCCACTCCTGCCTTTACCATTGCCACCATTAGGATGCCTTTGTCAAAGTATTCCTGTTCCAGTATATTTTCTTCCATGGATATGGATGTTTCAAAGGGGGTGTCCGAGGTCTGGGCCCGCCAGGTGAGCAGGTTCACATCATCATTTGCCCAGTCTTCCATCATTGTTTTTGAAAAATGCCCGGTCATGATGTCGTCCATGTGTTTATTGAACAATGGTGCCAGTATCTCCTTGAGCTGTTCACTCAAGTCAAAGGCCATGATTTTGGCAGGGTTGGACAGCCTGTCCATCA
Source organism: Desulfobacteraceae bacterium (assembly GCA_029939535.1). Classification (GTDB taxonomy): domain Bacteria; phylum Desulfobacterota; class Desulfobacteria; order Desulfobacterales; family Desulfobacteraceae; genus NBML01. The sequence continues at coordinate 9,110 of JAOZST010000103.1, forward strand.
TGTTGGTTATGCCGCCGTGTTTCAAGGCTTCGGTAATTGTTTCCCAGCCGTATTGGACCAGTTTTGAGGCAAAGCCAGAATCAATCCCTTCCTCTATCATCTTGTCATAACAGAGCAGAGAGCCAACCTGGAGCATGCCGCAGAGTATTGTCTGTTCTCCCATGAGATCTGATTTGACTTCAGCAATAAATGAGGACTGGAGAACTCCTGCCCTGTGCCCGCCGGTTCCTGCTGCATAGGCCTTGGCCAATTCCAGACCTTCGCCCCGGGGATCATTTTCCCGGTGGACAGCAATAAGGGTGGGTACACCAAATCCCCGTTTATATTCCTGCCTGAGTTCTGTGCCGGGGGATTTGGGGGCCACCATGATCACTGTGAGATCTTTTCTTATCTCCATGCCTTCTTCCACAATGTTGAATCCATGGGAGTAGGACAAACAGGCATTCTCTTTCATCAAAGGCATGATTGATTCAATGACATTGGTGTGCTGTTTGTCCGGGGTCAGGTTGATGACAAGGTCTGCCAAGGGGAGCATTTTTTCATAGGTATCAACTGCAAACCCGTTTTCAACGGCATTTTTCCAGGATTGTCTTTTATCCTGGATGGCTGCCTGTCTGAGGGTATAGGAAACATCAAGGCCACTGTCCCTAAGGTTGAGTCCCTGGTGAAGTCCCTGGGCACCGCAACCCACAATCAGGATTTTTTTGCCTTTCAGGGCTGTAACACCGTTGAATTCAGAGGTATCCATGAAACGGCATTGGGATAATTCTTCAAGCTGCAGCCGCAGGGGCAATGCATTAAAATAATTTTTACCCATTTTTTTTCTCCTTATTTTTATGGCCTGCTGTAATTGTTAGGATTTTATATTGTCTGTATTCTGAGGATGGCTTATTTTTTGTATTGCGTCAAATGAATCATTTGCAATATTATATTGCAAAAATTGAAATATAACGTTAGAAATATAGAATATATTGACAGGAAAAATTAACTAACCATGGATAACCACACTTTAAAACTTTTTAAACATCTTTCAGTCTCCCTCCACTTTGCCCGGACCAGCCTTGCCTGCAATATCACTCCTTCAGCCCTGACCAGGGTGATCCAGCGTCTGGAAGCCGAAGTGGGAGAGAAGCTCTTTATCAGGAACAACAGGTCTGTGGAACTGACCTTTGCCGGGTTTGCTTTTAAAAAATATGCCGAGGATGTTATCCAGCGGTGGGACCGGCTTCAGGGAGAACTGTCTGAAGATGAAATCCTCTCAGGAGAACTTTCTTTATATTGTTCAGTCACGGCAGCCTATAGTATTCTGCCCGATATCATCACCAGGTACAGGATGGTTCATCCCAAGGTTCAGATCAAGCTTGAAACAGGAGACCCTGCCAAAGCCCTGTCCCGGCTTGTTAACCGGGATGTGGATGCGGTAATTGCAGCTCTGCCGGAAAAAATGGATAAACATCTCTGCTTTTTGGAAATGGCCATAAGTCCCCTGGTTTTTATTGCTCCCAAACGGTTTCCGGATATTATTATATACAGGGGAAAGGAGATTGACTGGGGAAAAACCCCTCTGATCATCGCCGATGCAGGCCTGAGTCGGGAGAGCCTGGATTTGTGGTTTACAAAGAATCAGGTGGTACCCAATATTTATTCCAGGGTGGCCGGTCATGAGGCCATCATTGCCCTTGTTAATCTCGGGTGCGGCATTGGATTGGTCCCTAGGCTGGTATTGGAAAAAAGCCCTTTGCAGGAAGAGATTATAATTCTGGATGCCATGCCGGAACTGCCCCCATATGCCATAGGCCTGTTCACAATTCAGAATAATCTTTCAAATTCCAAGATCCAGGCTTTATGGTCTCTGGCAGGTCAGGGATAAGCCTGGATCTTGTTTTCCAGGATCAGAAGATGTACTATCCCTTTTATTGCGTAGCTTGGGTTAATTAATACCCCGCCCCTTGGTGCGCAGTATTTAAGCCTGATACCCAGTCCGTTTGCGGTGGGGAGGGCTTCATTCTAGATGGAGTTTTAAAAAAGTTAGTGTGTTAAATATATTAAGGAGATAAGGCATGGATAACACAAGAGTATTTGGGCCTGTTCCATCAAGGCGCCTTGGTAAAAGTATTGGAATAAATAATATTCCACCCAAAATATGCAGCTATGCCTGTGTTTATTGCCAGGTTGGCAGATCATTAAAAATGACATCAATAAGGCAGGAGCATTATGATCCAAATGATTTATTAAAAGAAACCAAGGGAAAAATAAAGAATGCTGAATTCAATAATGAGGCCATTGACTACATAACCATTGTGGCTGATGGTGAACCTTCATTGGATGCAAATATAGGAAAATTAATTGATTTATTGAAACCATTGGGCTTCAAGGTTGCGGTAATTACCAATTCAACACTAATTGACAAGCCTGATGTCAGACATGATTTAAGTAAAGCTGACTGGGTCTCGGTTAAAATTGATACCCTGGACGAAAATATCTGGAGAAAAATTAACAGGCCTGTAAAAAAAATCAAATTTGATTCCATGCTAAATGGGATTTCAGCATTTTCAAAAGAATATAAGGGCCATCTGGTAACGGAAACCATGCTGGTTAAAGACCTGAATGATGGCATTGAAGGCCTGGGAAAAGTAGCTGAATTTATCAATGGGATTAAACCTCAAATATCCTATATAAGTATTCCCACAAGGCCTCCTGTGGAAAAATGGGTTGAAATTCCAGAAGAACAAAAAATTAACAGGGCATATCAAATTTTTTGTGAACTATCTTTAAACACTGAATACTTAATAGGATATGAAGGCAATGAGTTTGCCTATACAGGTAATATAGAAGAAGATATTTTAAGTATCACATCGGTACACCCTATGCGGGAAGATGCGATTCAGGAATATTTAATAAAATCAAATGACGATTTTTCAATTATAGAAAAAATGGTAAGGGATAATAAACTTATCGTTTCAGAATATAATAAAGATCGATTTTATTTAAGAAAATTATCTGGTTAAAATCTAATTCTTCTCAGGGAACACGATGAAATGGTAATGATCGGGACCAGCAAGGCGGAAAAACGCCTCATGGAGATTTATCAATAATTCATCTACGGTCCTAAGCAAGGCCGGTGTATTCAGTCGGCGTACCAGTGTGTTTATGCTTTTATATGATCCAGGGCAGTTTTTTGAAATGCCCAGGACCAATTGCAAAATTTATCAATTCCTATTATAGTGATAGGAAAAATTCTATGATCACAAATAACAGTTGGATTCAATAATATCAATCGGTTACTTCCACATTGATGCTATACTTTATCAAGTAGGGAGATGACCGATATGGGTGGTTTACTTTTATTTACTCATTACTACTTCATCCTAAAGCGTTGAATCTAAACGATATCACAAATACTTTACTTGCTTATCATTATTTTAATTTCTTGACAATCCTGCATTATATTGATAAAGTATTGCATCTAAGTAGTCACATAGAACCTATTTTGCAATACTTTATCAAGAGGTGCTCATGTCCACAAAAATGGATACCACCCAGAGGCTTGTTTCTGCCTTCAAGCGGCAAAAATGCTGGCTAATTGCACCACTTGCCTAACAGATCAACTATTCGATTCCATCTGCTCGCCGCTTCCTGGCTAAAATCGGTTATTACAGCAGTTTTACACATAATGGACGGTGGTACACCCTGGCTTCGATTTCCCGTTTTAAACAAGATGGCTTATGGTTCCACCAAAAGGTTGGATTTTCACGTGAAGGGTCTCTGACACGTACTCTTGTCCGGATGACAGAGCAGAACCCTATGGGACTGTCTGCCGAACAAATCGGAGAGAAACTTCAATGTCGCTGTCATGCCGTTTTGGTCAAATTATACCGGGAAGGTCGGTTGGAGCGGCAAAAACACGGCCGGTCTTACATTTACCTGGCAGCCGATGAGAAAACTGCTTCAACACAGCACCTGGCTATACCAAAAACACATACTGCCAGGTTACCGGCAGAGATGGAGGTATTGGTGCTTGTAGAGTTCATCCTCACCCCTGAAGTTGACATTAATCAGTTGGCCAAAATTGAACGAGATAGTCCAAGAATAACCCGCTTACCCCGCCAATAATTATCCC
>JAOZST010000012.1:0-37865 GCA_029939535.1 Desulfobacteraceae bacterium
GAGAAAAAAATGACTGATTTTAATGCAATGATTGATGCCCTGGTTTCCTGTGACAATGACAAAGTGATAGGGCTTGTAAATGATGCTCTTGCCCAGGATGTAGCTGCTGGTGAAATTCTTAACAACGGCCTCATTGCCGGCATGGATATTGTGGGTGAAAAAATGGAAAATGGGGATATGTTCATTCCTGAAGTTCTCATGGCAGCCCAGGCCATGGCAGCCAGCGTGGCAATTCTCAAACCCCTGCTGGGAGAGGGTGAATCAACATCAGGTGCTTCTGTTCTCATCGGTACAGTCAAAGGCGATCTCCATGACATTGGAAAAAATCTTGTGGGAATGATGATGGAAAGCGCAGGCATGGAAGTCCATAACCTTGGGACAGATATCGGACCTGAAGATTTTGTGGCCCAGATCAAGGAAAAAAATGCCCAGATCGTATGCCTGTCAGCTCTTTTGACCACCACCATGCCCATGATGAAACAAACCGTTGACGCCATTGTGGAAAGCGGCCTTCGGGATCAGGTTAAAATTCTTGTGGGCGGTGCCCCTGTGACCCAGGCCTTTGCAGAAGAAATTGGTGCTGACGGATTTGCAGCTGATGCCGGTGCTGCTTCTAAACTTGCCAAGAGTCTTGTCAACTAGACGGGATGTATAAATTTATAGTATAGGATTTGCATTTAGCCGTTAGCTTTTAGCTAACAGCTAATTACTAAAAGCTCGCGCGATAGCGCGCTAAGTTTTAGGAGAAAAAGAGATGTTTGAAGTAATAGGCGAAAGAATTAATACGTCCAGAAAACTTGTCCAGGCAGCTGTGGCAGACCGGGATGCTGAATATATTATTGATGATGTAACAAAACAGCAGGCAGCAGGTGCCAACTACATTGATGTCAATGCCGGTGCCCGCATTGGACATGAAACAGAGGATATGAAATGGCTGCTGGACACTATCCAGCCCATTGCCACCGTACCCCTGACCCTGGACAGCCCAGACCCTGCTGTCCTGGAAATGGCCTTTAAAATGGTGGAAAAGACTCCCATGATCAACTCCATCAGCCTGGAAAAAGAAAGGTTTGAGGCCATGATGCCCTTTCTTGAGGGCCGGGATTGTAAAATTATAGCCCTGTGCATGGATGATGCTGGCATGCCATCCTCTGCCGAAGATATCCAGGACCGGGCCAGAAGCCTGGTAAAAGAACTCAACAAGGTAGGTATCCACACTGCCTCCATCTATGTGGATCCCCTGGTTCAGCCCATCAGCACCGAGTCCGGCAAAGGCGTAATGGTCCTGGATGCTGTCCGGGCCATAAAAGCTGAATTTCCAGAAGTCCATATCACCGGCGGTCTGTCCAATATTTCCTATGGCCTGCCCCAGAGAAAGATCATAAACAGAACCTTTGTTACACTGATGATGGATGCTGGAATGGATTCAGCCATTATCGATCCCCTGGATATTAAAATCATGTCCACCATCAGAACCGCAGATATGCTTCTGGGTCATGATAATTTCTGCATGAATTATTTGAAAGGGGTTCGTTCCGGCATCATTGAAAGCTAAGTTCAAAGAAAAAAGCACCGGGTTATACAACCCTGCATGCTTTTCCTTATCAGCCCGATACTGCCTGGTTATTTTTCCGGCAGTATTGGGCTGTTTTTTTAAAAGATAGGTATTTTTACCTTGGCCATGGAAGGCCATGGGAAATCTCGAAGTACAAAAAAGAATTCTTTTTATTGAAAAATGAAGATCCAGGGCAGCTTTTATTTCACCATGGGCATCGCAGAGCTGTTGCATGACCTGGGGATGGAAACAACTGCCGTACAGGGGTCTGGGCCGTCGGATATCCAGGCTGAGTTTTCCAAGATCAGCCCCAATTTTCTGGGCAATAAGAATTCCCTGTTCCACAGTGTCTGTCAGCCTTGGATCAAACTCTTCGTTCCGGGAAAAATTATATTCCAGGTAGAGGTGGTGGGACAGGGCAGCCTTTCTGACCTCCTCCAGGCGGGCATCATCTTTGGTTTCCAGATCGCACCCCGTGATATGGAGACCGTCAAGCCCCTATTTCTCTGCCCGGTCCATGAGCTGGATCAGGTTCATTTCCTTGGGTCTGGGATCTGCATGGATTCCCCAGTTCTGGCCCAGACTCCATAGATGCAGTGTGTAGGTATGAAGTCCAAGTTTCATTTTTTTTGTCATGGTGTCTCCATAATATTTTATTGACTATCCATTAAACTCCATCATATATATAAAAATATTATCAAATTTTCCAATATATTTTTAATCATATTCCCAAAAGAGGAAATTGCAAATGAAATGGTTTCGTAGAATTCTCATCATAATGATCAGTCTGGCGGTTTTGGTTTTATTCCTGGTTTTCTGTCTGCCTTTTTTAAATGACTTTAAACAAAAAGGAGAGCTCAATATTCCCGGGCTCATGGAGAAAGTCACCATATCCCGGGATGCAAGGGGAATGGCTTATATACATGCGGAGAATTTTGATGATCTTCTCATGGCCCAGGGGTTTGTTACAGCCCAGGACAGGCTTTTTCAGATGCAGTTAACCAGGCTCATGGTTGATGGCAGGATTTGTGAACTTGCAGGGCCCATTGCAAAAAATCTTGATATCCGCATGAAAACAATTGGCCTGCACAGGATGGCAGAAAAACAGGCTGATATCCTCAATGATGAGACAAAGGGATATTTTCAGAAATATGTGGAGGGAATCAATGCCTTTATTGAACATTGCCCCGATGATATCCATCTGGAGTTCAAACTTGCCGGAATCAAACCTGAAAAATGGGATGTTACAGACTCCCTGGGTATATTGTATTACATGGGATATTCAACCTCGGCAAATTTAAGCACGGAAATAACGGCCCAGATGCTTCTGGAAATCCTGGGCTATGAAAAAACTTCCCAGCTCCTGCCGGTGAATATCAATGCGGATGATCCTGAAGATACCGGTAAAATGTCGATGCCTCCCAGAGAGAACCTTTCCATGTCAATAACCGGTATCAAAGATCTGATGGCATATGCTGGCGACAGAAAGCTTCGGGCAGGGAGCAATAACTGGGCAATAGCCCCGGGGCTTTCCTCCACTGGTAGCACGGTTCTTTCCGGAGACCCCCATCTTGATCCCAGGATACTGCCCGGTGTCTGGTATCCTGTGGGCCTGATAACCCCTGAAATAAGAGCAGTGGGGGTTCATGTCCCAGGTATTCCAGGCATGGCCATTGGCCGTACAGACCATATTGCACTTTCTGTCACAAACAATTACGGTGATATGATGGATCTTTACATTGAAACCCTCGATCCTGAAAATCCTGATCACTATCTGGAAGGGAAAAATTCCATCCCCTTTATTCGCATTCAGGAAACCCTTAAAATAAAAGATAAAGCTGAGCCTGACGGATTCAGACTTGAACCCATAATCATCAGGGCCACCAAAAGGGGGCCTGTTGTTTCCCAGGTATTTCCGGATTTAAAAACCAGGAATGTTATTACCCTGCGGTTTGCCCCTGTTGAAACCATGGAATCCAGCATTGGCCTGATGGATATTTTAACTGCTAAAAATAATATGGATCTTGTAAAGGCATTAAAGCATATTCCCATGGCATGTCTTAACTGGGTGTTTGCAGATACCCGGGGCAATATAGGTCACCAGGCTTCTGGAAAAATTCCTGTCCGCTACAATAATGAGGGTACATTTCCCTATAAAGTCAAGGATTCCAGGGACAACTGGCATGGATGGATTCCCCAGGGGGAGATGCCGGGAACCTTAAATCCTGAAAAAAACTGGATCGGAACATGCAACCATAAAACCATAAAACATGACTATCCCTATTACTATTCCTCATTTTTTGCCCCCTCCTACCGCTATGGAAGACTAAAAGAGCTCATGGCCTCATCAGATAAGAAAACCATTGATGATCTATGGATGTATCAAAGGGATACGAAAAATCTCATGGCCGAAAAAATATCTCCCATTATGGAAAAAGCCCTTCTAAAACATGATGACACCCGAACAATGGGTAAAATCCTTTCCTCCTGGAATTTCAGAGATGACCCTGACCTTGCCGGTCCTGCTATTTTTCAAACCACCTATAAATTATTTGCCATGCTTGTTTTTGAAGACGATATGGGTAAAGAAAAGGCCATGATCATGCTTAAGAACTGGTATTTCTGGCAGGAAAGACTTCAACAGATGGTTTTAAAAGGGGAATCCCCATGGTTTGATGATACCCGGACTCCAGATAAGACTGAAACTCTGGAAGACCTTTTTTATCTGGCTGGTCTCCAGGCAAAAGAGTTCTTAAGCCCACAATTGGGAGATTCCCCTGAAAAATGGAAATGGGGCAGGGTCCATACCCTTGAACTTGTAAATCCCATCAGAAGAAATGGGCCAGGCAAAACTATATTGGGTACCGGTCCCATGCCCATGGGCGGATCAGGGGAAACTCTTTACAGGGGGTGGTATGATTTTGATAAACCTTTCGCAGTCACCCATTGTGCATCCCTTCGCATGGTTGCAGATCTTTCTGACAAGGAAAAAATTATGGCTGTCCTGCCCGGCGGTATTACGGGAAGAACATTCCACAAGCACCAGAAAGATCAGGTAAATGATTTTATGTCAGGAGAAAAACAATACTGGTGGTTCAGTGATAAAGCCATTGAAGAACATGAAAAATCAAAACTGATTCTCAGGCCCTGAGCTGGTTTTTAAAATTTTGTCCCGACCAGAGGATTTTCCTTGACGAACAAAGGGTCAGAATATTACAATTTAACCCAGTGGTGTTCAAGTTGTCTGTTTTTTTTATACTTATTCTACTTATCTTTGGTTTGTTGATTTTATTTTTCAAAAACGCTGATGCTTTTTTAAACTATTTTTTAAAAGGAGGCGAATTATGAGAATAGAACCTAAAAAAATCATGTGCGCCCTGGATTTTTCAGATTTTTCCCATCTTATACTTTCCTATGGCAAAACCCTGGCCCGGGAATTTGATGCCAAACTTTATATATGCAATATAGTATCAGACATGGTGATGCTTTCAAGCCATGGACAGGCCTATATAGCATCAGACGCCATTGCAGGGGAGCGGTTGGAGAATGCACAGACACTTCTTGAAAATCTGGCCAAGGAACATGGTATTGAAGCCGAAATTATTGTCTCCCCGGGCCACCCGGCTGATGATATTACCAGAATTGCCCGGGAAAAGAGTATTGATCTTGTTATAGCAGCCACCCATGGGGGCTCAGGCATCAAACGGTTTTTAATCGGCTCTGTTACAGATCGCCTGGTCAAAACCATTGATAGCCCCCTTTTGGTGCTTTGTGCCCAAAAAGATCAAGTCAGTTTTAAGGATAATCTTAATGTTTCCATTAAACGTATATTGGTTGGCTGCGATTTTTCTCCGGGCTCTGAACTTGCCTTTACCTATGCCCTGAGTCTGGCCCAGGAGTTCCAGGGGGAACTGCACCTGGTCCATGTGATCAAACCGGAAAAACACATTGAAATGACCACATCCAACTATATGAAAATCCAGGGAGGGGATTACCTGGGCTGGAACCGGTCTGATTTTTTAGACCTCCAGAAAAATGCTGCTGAAGAAGAGTGGGAGAGAAGAAAAAGCCTGTCAGCCAGGTTTGAACGCCAGCTTTCCCAGATGGTGCCCGAAGAAAGCCGCAGCTGGTGCGATCCAAAGATCACCCTGCTGGAAGGTGAGCCCTATACGGAATTGATCAAATATGCTGAACAAAAAGAAATAGATATGATTGTTTTGGGAATCCATGGCCGCAGTTTCCTGGAGAAATTTCTGGTGGGGTCTACCACGGATCGGGTTATCAGTCGTGGCTCCTGTCCTGTTCTGGCGGTGCGCAGTATCCCTGAACATTAAAAAAATCTGTTCTCAATTATCAGGCCAAGGGAGTATTACTGGATTAAAAACTGGGAAGTCATTCTCTTTTTTTTAAAAAAATGATATTCTCAGGTTCATAGTATAGGCTTTAGCTAACAGCTAATGGCTCGTGCGATAGTGCGCTAAGTTTATGTTTTTAAAAAGATTTACTATTTATGAATTATTTTAATAAGATTGAATATAATGACATCATTTAAAGCCAACGCACTTCCCCTTCTCATTGGCAGCCTTCCCATGGATAATCACAGGGCAGCCACACAAATGGTTATGGACCATACCCCGGAGATTCCCCTATGGGTTCAATTGCCCAGATTCAGGGAAGAGGGCATGATCAACCAGTTTCTTCCCGGACTTCCCGGACTCACTGTCCTGAATGATAAACATTTCATAGATACCCAAAAGCCCGGGTTTGATGATGAGTTTCTGGCTTTTTTTGAAGATTACCTTGCCATGTCTGAATCTGGAACAGACCTGGATGGAACCAGGTTTGCCTTTACAGATGAAACCGGGAAAGGGTTTGCTGAATTTTTAATTCAGGTTGATGACAATATCGGTCCATTTGCGGCTCTCAAGGGTCAGGTCACAGGACCCATTACCTTTTGCACCGGAGTCAAGGACGAGCAGGACAGGGATATTTTTTACAATGACCAACTAAGGGATGCAGCCGTTAAAAAACTGGCCCTCAATGCAGGGTGGCAGGCAAAAACATTTGCAAAACGAGGATTTATACCCATTATATTTTTGGATGAACCTGCCCTGGCCGGATTTGGCACATCTGCCTACATTACCATTTCCAAGGAAGATGTTATTTCATCTTTTGAAGAGATTGTTTTGGAAATTCATGGACAGGGTGGGCTTGCCGGGGTCCATGTCTGTGCCAACACTGAGTGGGATATGCTCCTGGGTTCCCGCATTGATATCATTAGTTTTGATGCTTTCTCTTTTTTTGATAAATTTATTCTCTACCCGGACATGATAAAAACCTATTTAAACAGGGGTGGAATCCTGGCCTTTGGCATTGTTCCCACGGCCAATGCAGAAGAGATTGCCCAGCAGACAACCCAGGGCCTTGTGGAAAAATTTGAAGCCCAGGTGGCCCAGCTGGTTGACCTTGGGTTTGATCGGCAGAGGGTCATTGAGCAGGCCTTTATCACCCCCAGCTGCGGCACTGGATCACTGGATCTTGAATCTGCAAAAAAGGTATTGCAGCTTACAAAAGAAGTTTCTGCTGTTGTTCGGGCAGAATGATCCGGGCAGAATGATCCGGGCTGGGTTTATGTTCTATTTTCCTTTTTAGCTTCAGCTGAGAAATTCCCGATTTTAAGGTCAGGGGTTTTTCTGTCAAGGATTTCAAAATAACGGGGATAGGCCTTAAAGGCCTCGGCCATTATAAGCTCCCAGGGCAGGTCGGAAAAGCTTCCATGGTCATCGACATATTCCATGTGTTTATTGCCAAGGGTATCAAAGGGGTGAAAAATGGAATCATTTTTTCCATCAAACTCCAGTGGGTGTACGTTGAAATTCTGGCAAAGGCTCAGGTTAAAGGCTGGAGTGGCCTTAACCCATTTCTCATCAAGGAATATTTCCGTATACCCGTGCCAGACATAAAGATCACTCCCCATCATTTTTTCCAGGCGTTTCGTGGTCAAATGGTTTCTAACATCGGCAAACCCAAGCCGGGAGGGTATCCCCTGACTCCTGATACAAGCTGCCAATAGTACGGCTTTTGCAACACAATAGCCCTCTTTTTTTTTAAGTATATGGCTGGCCCTCATGGTGGATTTTTCAGGATCAATGCTATAGGGATTGTATCGGATTTGATCCCGGACTGCATAATAGATGCTGATGGCCTTGTCTGTGTCACTGGTTAGTCCCTGGCACAGAAGGGTGGAAAATTCAATGATCTCTGGATGGTCCTTATCAATATAATACGTGGATAAAAGATTTTCTTCCATGGAAGTCGTCATATTTCTCCTGTCATGATTATTATAGTTGGTATTTTTTAATATACTCCAATGTATTGAATGAAATCAATGCATCATTTTTGTATCTAGACACACTATTGTTTCATTTTTTGAGACAATAGGACATCTCTGCATTCCATAGGTCACGGGTTCCAGATAATTTATGAATTCTGAGCCCTGGCATTGTTTATGCTTTACTATATCAATGGATATCCCACTGTAATCATTCAGATCTATTCACGGGCAGGTGAGCAATGACAAAACCATATGGCAGGAAAATCAGGAGAAAAGTAGGTGAAATCCTCAGGCAGGATACCAGGGCCGAGGCCTTAACACTTCTTGAGCAGATTCCGGATAAACAATTAATAGGGCATCTTTTTTCCCATTTTTATAATAAAGACGAACTGATTAAGTTCCGCAGTATTACAGCCATGGGAGAATTAGGGAAGCGCCTTGCTGAAAAACACATGGAAAAGGCAAGGGTGCTGATGCGGCGGATAATGTGGAACCTGAATGATGAATCAGGGGGGATTGGCTGGGGATCTCCCGAAGCCATGGGAGAAATTTTAAGTAAAAGTCCGGAACTTGCCCTGGAGTTTAAATCTATTTTATTTTCCTATCTGGATCCCAGGGGGAATTTCCTGGAGCATGAAGTTCTTCAGCGGGGTGTGCTTTGGGGAATAGGCACCTATATCGGGGCTGGACAAGTTGAGGTGAGTGAAATGACCAAGGCACTGATTTTCCCATACTTACATTCCTTAGACCCTATCAAGCGGGGGTATGCTGTTCGAGCCCTAATCAATGCCAACTATTTTAATAACAGTATTGTGCCGGAGAATATCCTGGGCGATTCTGAAAGCATTGATATTTTTACTGACTGGGAGTTCGTGACAACACCCATATCTGATATGACCATGATACAAAAATAGTAATTACCTGATATTTTTTTATGGAATTTATTGGTTTGGCACAAGAGTTGAATTGTAACCCTGGCATAAGTTTAATTCAGCCTTATGTGTAAATTAGAAAAGAGTAGAAACATGCTTAAAAAAAAATGTGATAAAAATGTTGCAAAGACCATTGAACTGGCCCGGGAAATGATCAAGCTGGCTCAAAAGGGGTATGAACAGCAGGAAGATCCGGGATGCGGTGTGATGTATGGCCTTCTTCTGGATTCAGGCTATAGACTCCTTGATCTTGCACAAAAGGAAAAACTCGCACATATTCAAAAAGGCTGGTGGGATAATTCAATAGTATAGGAATTAGCATTTAGCCATTAGGCTTTAGCTAACAGCCAATTGCTAATGTCTAAAAACTCGCGCGATAGTGCGCTAATTCAATTAATAAGGAGAAGATTTAATGAAGACCTATGTATGTTCAGTTTGCGGCTATTCCCATGAAGGTGACCAGGCACCTGAAGTATGTCCCCAGTGTGGGGCAGCACAATCAAAATTTTCTGTCCAGGAAGGTGAGCTTGTCTGGGCCGATGCCCATTCAATTGGAGTGGCCCAGGGAGTTGACAAAGAAATTCTCCAGGGTTTAAGAGATAATTTTCTCGGTGAATGCACTGAAGTGGGAATGTACCTGGCCATGAGCCGTCAGGCTGACCGGGAAGGATATCCTGAAGTGGCCGAGGCCTACAAACGGATTGCATTTGAGGAAGCAGAGCACGCGGCAAAATTTGCAGAACTTCTGGGCGAAGTGGTTGAGCCAGATACCAAGGCCAACCTGACTGCCAGGGTCCTGGCTGAAAATGGTGCCTGCAAAGGGAAAAAAGAGATTGCAGTCAGGGCCAAGGAACTGGGTTATGATGCCATCCATGACACAGTCCATGAGATGTGCAAGGATGAAGCCCGTCATGGAATGTCATTCCAGGGCCTGCTCAACCGGTTTTTTAAATAAAACCAGGGTTATAATCAGAAATGAAAAAACCAGTCCTTGATATGGCTGGGTGTATACTTTGTGAAGTCTGCGTCGAACTGGCGCCCCATGCGTTTCAGATAAACGACGCAGGCTTTGTAGAGGCATTGCCTCTGGATGACTATTCAGATGAGGAAATCCATGAAGCAATAATAAACTGCCCCAAAGATTGTATTACCTGGGAATAAAAGGCCGGAGAATCCTCCCCGGTCTTTTTTCAGGTCGGTCTCCCAAATTTTTCCTGATAAGCCTCTCAACACTTGATGACAGAGATCTCACCCATTTTAAAAAAAACATTGCACCTGATACATAAATGTGTCATTTAGGTCTTCAGAATAAATTTTTTGTAACCTGTAGACCCTGGAAATACCTGCAATGAAAAATTTTACCCATTCCCTGCTGGACCGAAATAACCTTACTCTTGTTTTGGACAATCTCAAGCTGGGCATTATTGCCCATACCCCGGAACGTATCATCACAGTATTTAATAAAGAAGCTGAAAAAATTACCGGTTATAAAAAAGAAGAGGTGATTGGCAAGGATTGTCATATCGTTTTCCAGGCACCCTTTTGTGGTTCCAAGTGCTCCTTTTGTGACGGAGCCCAGGACTTTATGTTTGAAACCAAGGAATACCCGGTCACCAACATCACAAAAAACGGGGAAACCCGTCACCTGGAAATGACTGTCTCTGCTATTGTGGATAATGCCGGCATATTTCAAGGGGTAATTGCCTCTTTTACAGATATGACCGATTCCATACAAACGTCCCTGAGGGCGGAAAAACTCTCCAGCTTTGCCGGGATCATAGGCAGGGACAAGGCCATGCAGGATATTTTTCAGCAAATCAGGGATGTGGCCCTGTACAATTATCCGGTCCATGTGTCCGGGGAAACCGGAACAGGCAAGGAGAGAGTTGCCTATGCCATCCATGATATTTCCTCCTATGGAACAGGTGCTTTTGTGCCGGTGAACTGCGGCGCCATTCCCGAGGGCATTGTGGAAAGCGAATTATTTGGCCATGTAAAAGGAGCATTTTCCGGGGCTGTAAAGGAAAGAAAGGGGCGGTTTGAACTGGCCCACAAAGGAACCCTTTTCCTTGATGAGGTTGCGGAACTTCCCCTGAAAATTCAGGTCAAGCTTCTGCGATTTCTCCAGGAGGGCTCTTTTGAGAAAGTCGGGGGCGAAAAAAAAATATCTGTGGATGTCAGGATAATATCTGCCACCAATAAAAATCTTAAAGATGAGGTGCGGCATGGCCGGTTCAGGGAAGACCTGATTTACAGGCTCAATGTCATCCCCATTCATCTGCCTCCCCTGCGGGAACGTAAAAGTGATATCCCTCTTCTGGCATCCCATTTTCTCAAGGAAGCAGAACAGGAGAGCAATAACAAGGTCCCGGAACTTTCCCATGAGGCCCTGGATTTTCTTCTGGATCACCAATGGCCGGGCAATGTCAGGGAATTGAAAAACGCAATCCAGTTTTCTGTGGTAAGGTCCCGGGGCAGTAAAATTATGCCCGGGGATTTGCCCATGGAAATTTTTAAAGATATCCAACCCCGTTCTCTGTCAGATATATCATTAGATAAGAAGGGCCAGCCCCGGGGTAAACTCAGTGTTGGATCAGTCAAGGCTGCTCTGACAAAAACCGGGGGCAACAAGTCCAAGGCAGCCAGGGTTCTGGGAGTAGGAAGGGCTACCCTTTACCGGTTCCTGACCCGGAATGAAGATGTTAAAGACTATGCTGACAGGGTCTGAAGCAGGCCCAGGGTAGCCCAATGAGAAAACAGATATGGAAACAGGTTAGAAAACCAATTCAAGGCCCTGGCCGGTTTTATCCATCTCAAAACGGATCACCGACCTTTTTTGATTAGTCCCCTTTTGGAATCTTCCCTTGAGTATAGCCATGGAGAGCGGGTTTTCAATCTCCTGTTGGATTACCCTTTTTAATGGCCGGGCCCCAAAGCCCGGGTCATAGCCCTTTTGAGCAAGATATTCCATTGCTTCAGGGACCAGATGAATGGAAAGATTTCTGGCTGCAAGACGTCTGTTTAAATCATCAATCTGGAGTCCTGCAATGCCCATGATGTTTTTTTTGGTAAGGGCATGGAAGGTAATGATTTCGTCAATGCGGTTCAGGAATTCGGGCCTGAACATTTCCCTTAGGGCCTTATTAATTTTCAGGGTAATTTCCCTGCTGGTTCCCTGACTAATTTCCAGGTCATTATCATCTGGTTTTAGTTCTCCTTCCCCACTGGCCTCCAGCAGGAAACGGGATCCCAGATTGGAAGTCATGATGATAATTGTATTTCTGAAATCAACAGTCCTGCCCTGGCCATCGGTCATGCGGCCGTCATCCAGAACCTGGAGCAGGACATTGAAAATATCGGGGTGGGCTTTTTCAATCTCATCAAATAGCAGCACTGAGTAGGGGCGACGTCTCACCGCTTCTGTCAGGTATCCGCCCTCATCATACCCCACATATCCTGGAGGAGCACCAATGAGTCTGGCCACGGAATGCTTTTCCATGTATTCTGACATATCCACCCTTACCATGGCATCCCGGGAATCAAACATAAACTCTGCCAGGGATTTGGCAAGCTCTGTCTTGCCCACACCCGTAGGACCCATGAAAATAAAACTGCCAATGGGACGGTCCTCAGGCTGGAGACCGGACCTTGCCCGCCTGACGGCATTGGAGACCGCATCAATGGCCTTTGGCTGACCAATAACCTGTTTTTTAATATGATCTTCCATGGAAACCAGTTTCTCCTGTTCTCCTTTGAGTATTTTTGAGACAGGAATATTGGTCCAGGAGGATACTACCTCGGCAATATCTGTTTCTTCCACATCCTCCTTGAGCATTTTTTTTGTTTCCTGAAGATGGGTAAGGGATTGTTTTTTTTTGTCCAGTTCATGGTTGAGCCGGGTGATGGTGCCGTAACGAATCTGGGCAACTTTTTCAAGATCTCCGTTTCGCTCAGTAACCTGGGCCAGGGTCTGGTATTTGTCAATTTCTTCCCTGATTCCGGAAATATCCTGGATTAATTTTTTTTCATCATTCCAATGAAGTTTCAGGGGTCGAATCTGCTCTTCCATATCTGCAATACTTTTTTCAATTTTTTTAAGACGTTCCCTGGAACCTGGATCCTTTTCCCTGAGCAGGGCCTGGCGTTCTATCTGGGACTGGGTAATCCTTCGCTGGATTTCGTCAATGGCCCTGGGCATGGAGTCTATTTCAATCCTCAACCGTGAAGCAGATTCATCAATTAAATCCACTGCTTTATCCGGAAGGAAACGGTCTGCAATATATCTGTTGGACAGGGTGGCTGCTGCCACAATGGCTGAATCCTTAATGCGGATTCCGTGGTGAACCTCATATTTTTCCTTGAGTCCCCTGAGTATGGAAATGGTGTCCTCAACACTGGGCTCCTTGGCCATGACAGGCTGAAACCGTCGTTCCAGGGCTGAGTCTTTTTCTATGTATTTTCTATATTCATTTAAAGTGGTGGCTCCTACGCACCGTAATGTCCCCCTGGCAAGGGCAGGCTTTAGCATATTGGAGGCATCCACAGAGCCCTGGGCAGCTCCTGCACCCACAGTTGTATGAAGTTCATCAATGAACAGCACAATATCGCCCCGGGCAGACTCAACTTCCTTTAAAACAGCCTTAAGCCTTTCCTCAAATTCTCCCCGGAATTTTGCACCAGCCAATAGCGCCCCCATATCCAGTTCTATCACCCTTCTGTTTTTCAGGGAATCTGACACATCACCTTCCACTATTCTCTGGGCCAGGCCCTCGACAATGGCGGTTTTCCCCACTCCAGGCTCTCCAATGAGGACCGGGTTGTTTTTGCGGCGCCTGGACAACACCTGGATGATTCGCTGGATCTCTTCATCCCTGCCGATTACCGGATCCAGTTTTCCTGTCCGGGCAAGGCGGGTCAGGTCCCTTCCAAATTTTTCCAGGGCCTGATATTTTTCCTCGGGGTTCTGGTCCATGACACTCTGGTTTCCCCGGATATCCTTTAAAACAGACAGAATAGAGTTCTTTGTCACGCCATGATTTTCCAGAAGGGAAGGAGTTTCCCCTTTTATCAGGGACATGCCCAGGAGGAGATGTTCCAGACTCACATATTGATCCTTCATCTTTTTGGCCTCGGAAAGGGAAAGATCCAGCATCTTTTGGCTTTCTTGGGACAGATAAAGGTTCCCGGCACCCGAGACCTGTACCCGTTTTTCCAGGCTGGATAATATCTCCTGTTGTAAATTGGTTGTCTGGACTTTTATTTTCCTTAAAATAGAGGCAATAACCCCCTGGTCATCCTCCAGCATGGCATGTAAAAAATGAATGGGTTCAATGGCCTGATGATTCATTTTCCCTGCAAGCTCATGGGCGGTTTGGAACAGTTCCTGGGATTTTATGGTCAGTTTATTAAATTCCATTTGAATTTTCCTTATATTATTATTTGTATTGTATCGTATAAAGTAATGCAATTAATTTATGCGTCAAGAGTTTTTGTTAATAATTTATATGAAAAAGAATCTCACCACAGAGTTCACAGAGGACACCGAGAATATAGCTCTGTGCTCTCTGTGGTTAAAATATTTTTCATGGTTTGTTGTGCCCGTCAGGGTATGGGGGTTATTGGGAGAAACAAGACCTGGTGGTAAAGACTGGAAAGGAGTCCTGGAGATTTGAATATTGACAGCCCCCACTCTGTGGTATATATTCACGTAAAGTATTACTATAATCCAATAATTGAGAAAAAATAAACATGGACAGCAATAACTTTAAAGAAGCCAGATCACGACTGGATAAAACCCAGAAAGAGCTGGCACAGCTTCTGGGTATTTCCCTAAAGGCCATTCACAGTTATGAACAGGGATGGCGCAGGATTCCCCACCATGTTGAACGGCAGCTCCTGTTCCTCATTTCCAGGGTTATCAGCATGGATATATCCAGTGGGAAATGCTGGGATCTTATGGAGTGCCCGGAAAACAAGTTTGAAAAATGTCCGGCCTGGGAATTTAAATCAGGGGATTTATGCTGGTTTATTAATGGAACCAAATGCAGTGGGAAGGCCCATGATTCATGGGAAAATAAAATGCAAGAGTGCAGGACCTGCAGTGTTTTTTTGAAATCCTTTGAAAATGAAAAAGGAATTATAGGCAATGAATGATGTTATGCTGAATAATTTTGCATGCCAGACGGAACGGGAAGCCATATCAGAACATAGGCGTGAACTGCCAAAGGTGATTGATCAGATCATGGTATCCATGGAGGATGAGGAATGTTTTGCTCATATCAATGACGAGCCCATCCATTTTTCAACCTCAATCAAGGAGATGATTGATAAGTTCAGGGAAATAATTTTCCCAGGATATTTTTCCAGGGAAAAGGTGGATTCAGCCAATATTCTTTATAATATGGGCCAGGCCGTGTCCCAGCTCTATGATATCCTGTCTGAACAGATTATCCATGTTCTTCGCCATGACTGCCTGCGCTATGCGCTTCAATGCGCTGAATGCGAACTACGGGGCAATAATGTAGCCCTGGAAATGATTCGGGCTATCCCTGAATTGCGCCAATCCCTTGCCCAGGATGTTAAGGGGGCCTTTGAAGGTGATCCTGCTGCCAAGAGCCATGATGAAGTAATTTATTCCTACCCCGGTCTTTATGCCATTACTGTTTACAGGATTGCCAACCTTTTGCATAAAATGGATATCCCCCAGCTGCCCAGGATCATGTCCGAGCATGCCCATGGTCTAACCGGTATTGATATTCATCCCGGCGCCACCATTGGTAATAGATTTGTAATTGATCATGGTACCGGTATTGTTATAGGGGAAACTTCTGTTATCGGCAATAATGTTCGAATTTATCAGAATGTAACCATTGGTGCCCTGTCATTACCGCCAGATGCCGGTGAAAAATTCAGGGGAGCCAAGCGTCACCCCACCATTGAAGATGATGTCATAATTTATTCTGGTGCCACAATCCTTGGAGGGGAGACCATAATTGGGACCCGGTCTGTGGTGGGTGGAAATGTGTGGTTGACCAGTTCTGTACCGGCTGACACCAAAGTTTTCATGGAATCCCCCAGGTTGATATTTAAAAATCAGGAATATGAAAACCCGAGCTATCAAAATAAAGAATATGAAAATAGGGAATATAAAAATCGGGAAAAGGAGATACACCATGAACGCCCTGTCTGATATTACAAAATCCTGTGGTAACACCCCCCTGGTTTTTCTTGAAAAAGCCTCCAGAGAGTGCAGGGCAGATCTCTATGCCAAGCTGGAGTTTTTTAATCCCATGTCCAGCGTCAAGGATCGTATAGGGCTTGCCATGATTGAAGACGGCATCAAAACAGGAAAGATACAAAAAGACTCCATTATTGTGGAACCAACTTCCGGTAATACTGGAATTGCCCTGGCCTTTGTCACACGGGTAAAAGGCCTGAAGCTGATCCTGACCATGCCCGATACCATGAGTGTTGAGCGCCAGCAGCTGCTCAGGCATTTGGGTGCAGAACTGGTATTGACCCCTGGTTCAAAAGGGATGAAAGGCGCCATTGCCGAGGCGGAAAAAATTGTAAAAACCACTGACAAAGCATTTATGCCCAACCAGTTTTCCAACCCGGCAAACCCGGAAATTCACCGCCAGACCACAGCCCTGGAAATCTGGGAAGCAACCCGGGGCAGGATAGACATATTTGTGGCAGGCGTGGGCACAGGAGGCACCATTACAGGGGTCTCTGAAGTTTTGAAACAAAAGAAACCAGAACTTATGTCCGTGGCAGTGGAACCTGCTGATTCCCCGGTTATCTCTGGCGGATCACCTGGTCCCCACAAGATCCAGGGTATTGGTGCTGGATTTATCCCGGCAAATCTGAATGTGAATATCATTGATAAGATCCTCCAGGTTGAATCACAAGATGCCTTTGTTGGATCAAAGCAACTGGCAATAGAAAACGGTATTCTCTGCGGCATTTCATCCGGGGCTGCTTTTCACGCTGCCAAAGAGGTTGGAAGGCAAAACCCTGGTAAATCAATTGTTTTTGTTGTCTGTGATACGGGTGAGCGATATATCAGCACCGATCTTTTTGCCATCTGATTCCTTTTCCAATTCAATCATATCATTTTGCCATTTTTCCAGAAAGGTGACATTTCCCTTAGTTTTTCTATTAAAGGTATCATTGTTTTTACGATTTTGTCCATCTCATCTTTTGAATTATAATGGGACAGGGAAAAACGGATGGTGCCATGGGCTGATTTAAAGGGGACTTCCATGGCCATGAGAACATGGGAAGGGTCCAGGGAGCCAGAGGTACAGGCAGAACCCGAGGAGGCGCATATGCCTTCCCTGTCCAGAAGAAGGAGGATTGATTCACCCTCAACCGCATCAAACCCAATGGACAGGGTATTAGGCAGCCTGTTATCAATATCACCGTTTACAGATGTTCCCGGGATTTTTTCCAGGAGCTGGGATTCAAGGTAGTCCCTTAATTCTCTGACCTGGGTATTCATGGTATTCAGGTTTTCTCCGGCCAGTTCACAGGCCCTGCCAAGGCCGATGATGGAGACCGTGTTTTCAGTTCCGCCCCTGCGGCCGTTTTCCTGATGACCTCCCATAAAAAATGGAGAAAACTTAAAGCCTTTTTTGACATAGAGAACCCCAACTCCCTTGGGGGCATGGATCTTATGGCCGGACAGGGAGAGCATGTCCACTTTAACCTTTTTTACGTCAATAGGGATCTTGCCCGTGGCCTGGACCGCATCGGTGTGGATTAGAATCCCTTTTTCCCTGGCCTTCTGCACCACCTCTTCAATGGGGAAAATAACACCGGTTTCATTGTTGGCCCACATAAGGGAGATAATGGCTGTATTCTCTGACATGCTCTTATAAAGAATTTCTGTATTCAGCCGTCCTTTTTTATCAACAGGTACAAATGTTACTTCATAGCCCTTTTTCTTTTCCAGGTAAGTGAAAAGGTTTTTAATGGCCGGATGTTCCACATTGGAAGTGATAAGGTGCTTTTTTTCTGGAAATGCATTGATGGCCGCATGTATGGCTGAATTATCACTTTCAGTGCCGCAGGAGGTAAAAATGATTTCATCGGGATCTGCATTGATAAGATCAGCCACTTGCTGCCGGGCCTGGCGTATTTTTTTGTCCACTTGATCCCCAAAGGTATACATGGAAGAGGGGTTCCCATAAAATTCACCAAGATAGGGCAGCATCTCTTCAATTACTTCATCTGCCACCTTTGTGGTTGCATTATTGTCCGTATATATAATTTTCATTTATATTTATCCTTTGGCTTTAACTGACTCAATCACTTCTTCTATCCGTTCCAGGCATTGTCCGCATCCGCCCCCGGCTTTCAGGTAATCAGTGACATCATCGGTGGTTTTTAACCCGTTGGCCTTGACCGCATCAATGATTTCAAGATCTGTCACGTCAAAACATTCACATACAATATTCCCTGGTTTCGCAAGGATCTGAATCCCCCGGAAATTGGCTATGGCTTTTTTAAGAGCAGATTGCCCCATGACCGAGCAATGCATTTTTGCCTTTGGCAGGCCCCCGAGATAATCTGAAATATCGTCATTTGTTATTTTTGCTGCTTCATCCAGGGTCATGCCCTTGATGATTTCTGTAAGGGCTGATGAGGAAGCCACTGCACTGGCACAGCCAAAGGTCATAAAGGATGCCTCAATGATTCGTTCATTCTCATTGACCTTTAAAAACAGTTTTAATGCATCTCCGCAGTTCAAGGAACCGGTTTCTCCAATGGCATTGGCATCTTTAAGTTCACCCACATTCCTGGGTTTTAAAAAATGTTCTTTTACTTTATCTGTATAATCCCACATTATTTATTCTCCTTAAATCAAATTCTTTCAATATCCTGGTCAATGCCTTGTTTTAAAATGTCTTGGTCTAAAATACTACAGGGTGGTAGATTGTCAACATTGGCTTATTTTTTTATGCAAAGGTTCTTAAAAACCATGTTTCAAGTTTCTAAACGAACCGGTACAGACCTTCGCACCTGGATGATACCAGGATTAATACCAGGATCGATAAACGTATCCCGTGTCACAATTTCCACTCCGTTTTTTACCGCATTTTTCAATTTTTGTGCATAGTCTTTATCAATCATGGCAGCAGGGGTAAATACCCGGGCATCCATTCGCTGGATCAAATAAAATATCACTGCCCTGTGGCCTTCTTTCCTGAGACGGACCAGTTCATCCAGATGCTTTTGTCCCCTGGTGGTCACAGCATCAGGAAACATGGCTACTCCATCCTCCACCAGGGTGCAGTTTTTGATTTCCACATAACATGTTTTTTGAACCTCGTTTTCCAGTAGCAGATCAAGTCGTGTGTGTTCACTGGTTTTGACTTCAGCCCTTATCTTTGTAAATTCTGTAAATTCAGATATCTGATTGTTTTCAATGGCGGCTTTTATAAGTTTATTTGGCACCTGGGTGTTGATACCGATCATGGAATCCTTTGTCTGGAGTAATTCCCAGGTGTATTTTAATTTCCGTTTGGGATTGTCACTGGTGGAGATCCATACAGGAGACCCAGGCATGGCGCATCCTTTCATGGAACCGGAATTGGGGCAGTGGGCAGTTATTATTTCCTTGTTTTCCAGTTCAATATCTGCCAGAAATCTTTTGTAGCGCTTGACCAGTTTTCCCGTTATCAATTGCGGCAGTTCATATCCTGAGTAGGTCAAAGCATTCTCCTTTTATCGGGCCCCAATTTATATTTGTCAAATTTATTTGGTGCCAAGTTTGTGTCAGTTTACTGGTATGGATTATAAGACATAAATTATAAGCTTGGGATGATAAGATTAAGATGATGTGTCATGGATAAAGGCGTTGAGATCATCCATCTCCATATTTCGCCGGATTCCGAACCTGGTCAAAGAAAAATCATATTTTACCGGGTCCTGTTTCAAAATTTTACTGAATCCCTTTGTAATTTCAAGGGCAGTAATTTTATCAGGACTCTTTCGTTTGGTGAATTCCAATATTTTTCCCACTGAATACATATGTGTATCAAGGGGTACAATCAATTGTCCGGGTGAGACAGAATCCCACCCACCCGGGTCCACTGCATCCTTCCGTACCATCCATCGTAAAAATAGATGGCTACGCTTGCAGGCACTGGTCTTTTGTGGATCTGCCAGCAAATGTCCGATAACCCCGGCCCTGGTAATTTTCCGGTACAAAAGGCCTAGGCCGGACAGTGTTGTCTTATCTTCATTCCCAATGCCGGTGCGAAAACAATTTTCAAGTGATCCGTATTCAAGTATAACTCCCTTTATCCCCTTTAACAGACAGGATAGATGATGGTCTTTTGCAAATCGATATTTGAATCCCGTAAAGTGTTTATCAATGTCTTTTTCCCGGCCTCCTGTTATGTATTCATAGGGAGATTTGCCCATTTTTTTCAGAACCAGGCCCAGGGTTTTCATGATCATCTCCACCCGGCCATAGGCAAGGCAGGCTGCCACAAGACCTGCAATTTCCCGGTCCCGGATATCAGGGTAATCATATAAAAAGAGCAGGGGATCTGGATTCACATATTTTTGTTTATTGTATTTTAAGTATATTGAATCCAGTTTTTCCCCAAGAGCTGTCAATTTTGTGTTTTCCTGCAAATGTAGCTCCTTTTTATAAATGTGCGCTTTGGCTCAACGAAGAAGACAAGTGAAAGACAAGCAAGATTGGGGAATTATTTGTTGCCAAGTCCCTTAAACACTGGCTGCGCATTCATTCTTGCCAACATCCATAATCCTCTGTTCTTCTTCAGAAGGTTCAATAAGACCGGCATTGACCTTTCTTATTTCAGCATAAACATCGGGTTGTTTTCTCATATTGGCTTTGATGAAATCTTTGAATTCATTGACATCATTGCAATTATAGATTGCGCTGTTGTTTTTGACTATCTTTTCAAAGGATTGGATAAATTTGCCTTCCTGATTCATTTCCGACCAGTTAAGATAATGCCCGGGCAATACCTCAACACCAGGATCTATTTTTAACAGGACATTCCTTATAGTATCAAAGAGAAACCCAGACCACTCATCTACTTTGCCTCCCAGATCCGGCCTGCCAATGGACTCAATAAACACAGCATCTCCGGAAATAAGGAATTTATCGTCAATTAAATAGGATGTACTTCCCGGGGTGTGTCCCGGGGTATGGATTGCTTTTACTAAAACACCATTATCTGAACAATTGATATTATCTCCGTCCTGGACATTTACATAACCAAAAACAGCCGTTGAAAAATCGTTTTCATGGGCGATAATCTTGGCCTGAACTGCTTTGGCTATCCCCCTGTTGCCGGAAATATAATCGGCCTGAAGATGTGTCTCAAAAACTTTTGTTAGGTGAATGTTATTTTTTTTTGCAAAATCAAGATAAAATTCAGACGTTCTGGCAGGATCGAAAACAAATAATTCCTGGCCGCAAATCAGCCCGTAACTTAAGGAAGCCTTCCCCGGCCGGACAAATTGATACAAAGTATAACTGTCATTTTTTTCAATGAGAACAGGTTTGAGCAGATCCGCCCAGGTACCAATTCCCCCCACAAGATAACCCACATCCTCAAATCCTGCATTCAGGAGGATATCAGCAACATACTTGGCTGATCCCTCCTTGGCGCAGACTATTCTTATCTTTTCAGCTGGGGGCACCTTTTTTATGCTTTCTTCCTCAAATTCCATAAATTCAAAATATGGAAGGTTCAAGGTTTCTTTTAGATAAGGTCCTTCCACTTTGAATTTTGAAAAATCCTCATTGTTACGAACATCAAGCAGGAGAAAATCTGCTGAATCCGTATAAATAGCCCCATAAAGGTCTTCTGCTGTATAAGAATATGCTTCCATTTTTTTTACCTCTGTATTTCCATGGGCTATACCATGGCTTTGGATACCTACTGAAAATTATATCTGTTTGTCGTTAGAGTTTTTCACATAAACCCCTTCCGTATTGATGGCAGGCCTTCATTCCATC
Organism: Desulfobacteraceae bacterium; assembly: GCA_029939535.1. Lineage (GTDB taxonomy): Bacteria > Desulfobacterota > Desulfobacteria > Desulfobacterales > Desulfobacteraceae > NBML01. Next base: position 21,831 of record JAOZST010000012.1, read on the forward strand.
ATCTGTTTCCATAACTGCTTCGGTTAGATTTAAAGGCCCAAGGTCCAGCGCATCCATTTTAAATACGTATTGCATGGTTTCATAAATCATGGGAGCAGCTTCTCCACTATGGGTATGGGATCCAAAGGCCCCTCCCAGTTTTCCAGATAAATCAGCTTTTTCTGCTACAAAAAGAAATTGTTTCATTCCACCGGTCATATCTTTATGGTAGGTGGGGCATCCAAAAATATATCCATCAAAGCCGGATAGATCCTCTTCTTTTTTCAGGGATGAAACTTTTGCAACTTCTGCTTCATTTCCAGACATCCTGACACCTTCTGCCAGATAGTTAGCCATTTTTTCTGTGGTTCCTGTTCTGCTTGTGTATGCTATCAATACTTTTTTCATTTTTTCTCTCTTTCCTTAGGTTAAAAGTTGATTGTCAATGGATCTTAAAACTGGATCTCAAAACTACTTGCATTTAAGAAATACTCTAAGCATAAATTGGGCCAAGATGCTTTTATTTTATTTGTTCCATTAATTGACTTGACATGATTTTATCCAGGGCCATAATATAAACTCTTTATTTTAACCAATCCAATTTTAATCAAACCGATTTTAATCAAACCAGGAAGGAGTTTACAAAATATGCTGCAGGAAAAAAAAATAGGATTCATTGGCAGCGGCAACATGGGGGAAGCGCTGATAAGCGGCTTGGTCCTTTCCAAGGCAGCAAAACCTGAAAATATTATCTGTTCTGATATTTCAATGGATACCTTAGAAGAAATTCAAACAAAATACAAGGTTGCAATCACCACGGATAATGTTGAAGTTGCTGAAAAATCTCAAATTATTGTTTATGCAACTAAACCCCAGATCCTTGGAGCTGTTTTAAATGAAACAGCTCCAGCCCTGGATAAATCAAAACTGATAATTTCCATTGCAGCAGGAGTTCCCCTGGCAGCCATTGCAGCCGGCCTTGGCAAGGAACTTCGCCTGATAAGGTCCATGCCCAATATCTGTGCCTTTGTCAAAGAGAGTGCCACTGCCATTGCTGCGGGTGAGTTTGTCAATAAAGGGGATGTTGAACTGGCCCGTGCCATTTTTGATTCTGTTGGTAAAACTGTTTTTATCCAGGAAAATATTTTAATGGATGCCTTTACAGGATTGAGTGGCAGCGGGCCTGCCTATATTTTTACTGTTGTGGATGCCATGGCCGACGCAGGTGTGAAAATGGGGCTTTCCAGAAAAGACTCCTTGTTTTTATCCACCCAGACCGTTCTGGGCGCGGCTCGATTGCTTCTGGAGTCAAAGGAACATCCGGGACAACTCAAGGACAGGGTGGCCTCTCCCGGGGGAACAGCCATTGCCGGTATCCATACCCTGGAGCAGGGGGGATTGAGAACTACCATGATCAATGCAGTTGAATCCGCTACTAAACGATCAAAAGAGCTGGGTGATATGATGGTTAAGGATTTTATTGAAAATCACAAAAACGGCAAATAATTAAGACCGGCAATTAATTGGACCGGCAATTGACCCGCTGGATAAAAATAGACCAGAAAAAACACCAAGGCCGGGATTTGGCGAAAATCCAGGCCCTGATATCTGGCATAAGGAACTCCTGGGAGCCTTTATATGAAGTTACACTTCAAGTTCTTTTTTTAGCCAGTCCCTGACTTTTCCTTCAACTGCATAGACCCCTTTGTATTTACCGATTCCCTCCATGAATTCATCCTCAAGATTCCGGGGAAGTTTAAAATTGCCCAACTCTTCTGAATCAAATCCCTTTCTCCGGACCAGAGTGAGGATGGGCTGCTTTTTCCAGGTATTGATCACAAAGTATACGGTTTCATTGTCATTGTCCCTGGAATTATAATATGACTGGGACCTGAGGGGACCCCATTCAAGGTGAAGTGCAATGGCTTCCTCAGGTGTCATTTCCCAATCAACGGCATTTACAAGATTATAATCGGTCTTTATATCATGAAGATTCATATCTCCTCCTTTGTATGGTTTCATATACCAAAGAATTAAAGCAATTTGTGTGCCTAGCCCAGTGATTTAAAGGCTTTGACGCTGGCACCGCAAACCGGGCATTTCCAATCTTCAGGCAAGTTTTCAAAACAGGTCCCTTTTTTGATTTTACCTTTTCTGTCTCCACGGTCAGGGTCATAAATATAACCGCAATTTGTTGTTTGACACTGGTACATATCCTTTGGTTCTGACATGGTTTCCTCCTTATTTTATTTATTGCCGGTTATCCTTGGGTCGTTGGGAGTGCTGGCACAATCCGGAGTGTAGCAGGAGTTGTCCACAAACGAGCACTCTTTTTTGCAGGATGGACACTTTTCCGGCGGGGTGTCTGCTTCCAGGTTATATCCGCATTTATCACATATCCAGCTGGTCATAATCTATCTCCTTGTTTTTTTGGGGAATTTACCAGTTACAATGATACTAAATATACTAAACAATATAAAAAATAATACAAAAAACATGCCAGGATTTTTTACTATTTTCCATTTATTGACTTTTATGGTATTTTCTGAAAAAGGAGTATTAATGAAAAATGATTCTGAAGATAGAGAAAAAATGAACTTACGGATTGAAGCAAGAACAGAGGGTCAGCCAAATTCCAGTGTTGAATTCAATCCTGGAAACAGTATTATGGCCTACCAATTCAAGATCAGGGATTTTTCTTCAAAAGGACTCTGTATCATGGTCCGAAAAGATTCCAAAGTACTTCAGTACATCAAAACAGGGGACATTCTGGATATGAAATATTATCCGGCTGATGCAATGGCCAAACCAGTGAAGCATCAAACCCAGATAAAACATATCTCAGATCCTGAGCCTGGTAAACATCAGGGCCATGTTCTGGTCGGACTTTTAATGCTTGAATAAAATTTTCCTTTATCCGGTTGGAAGTAGAATATTAAATTTTTTACGGATGGCTGCATCAATGTCTTCCGGAATATATGATTTTTCATTGGCCAACAGTTTTTTTGCCATGGCACGGGCCCGCTGCCGGGTATCCTGGGAGCCTTGTGCCTCCCATTTTTCCCGGGCTTTTCTGTCCGTGACTCCGTTGCCCATATAATATTCTTTCCGCATATGGGACATGGTGTGAGGAGAGACCATGAAATTGCCGCCAGGCCCCACGGAATTAATCACCTCCAGGGCCAGGTGCTCTTCATCCACCTCAATTCCCTTAAGCACTTTGCAGCAATTTCCAATGATTTCATCATCAATGACAAATTGTTCATGAGCCAGGGTGAGCATGGATTCCAGCATGCCTGCCGCGTGGTGGATATAATTGGATCCGCCCATGGATGCAAGAACAGATGTAAAAGCTTTTTCATATCCTGCCTGGGCATCGGGTTCCTTGGAGTCGGAAAGACCGGCTGAATTATAATTGGGGACCTTAATGTGATGGGCCAGTTGGTGAATGGCTGCATTCATCATTCCGCATTCCACAGCCCCGCCGGAATATCCCATGGTTTTCAGATTTGCCATTCCTGGAATCCCTCCATAAAGCAGAGGTGCCCCTGGATTTGTCAACTGGCAGATGGTGATTCCTGCCAGTTGCTCGGCATGGAGCTGGGCCAGGGTGCCTGCCATGGTCAAGGGAGATGTGGAACCAGCCATGGGGGCGGAGGACAATGCAACCGGGATAAAATTACGGATGGCTTCCTGCATGATCCGGGTGGACTGGGTACAAAGTTTCAGGGGACTGATGGCAAAACAGGCTGTGATGGATATGATGGGTCTTTGTTTGAGTTTTTCCTTTCCTCCCAGGATCATGGATGCCATTTCCATTACCCTGTGCAGTCCTTCCTCATCATTGACCCCGGACATCACATGTTTGCCCGATGCGGCCAGGCAGGCATAAAACATATTGATATCATAATCTTTCTCATCAATATCCGTTGGGATACAGGGCCGAACTAGAAAATGAATATTGGAAAGCTGGTCCACCAGACGGGAAACCTTGTATAAATCATCCAGGATGGTGGATCGTATTTTATCGGTATCTGGATCCAGGATCTTGATGGCAGCTCCCCCTGTTCCAAGATGGACACGGTTTTCCGTTAAATTCATATCGTTTTCAGGGTTCTGACCACAGAGAATTACTTTTTCAGGGGCTTTGGCTGCCTGGTCCATGATCAGTTTTTTGGGGAACCTTATTCGATGCTGATCCTTATCAATAAAAGCTCCGTTTCTTTGCAGCAGTTCTATGGTATCATCCAGTCCGTCTTCATAGGTAAACCCGGTATGCTCCAGAATAGACAGGGATGCTTTATGGATGATTTTAATCTGTTCCAATGACAGAGGACGATATTGTCCTCCCTGTAATCCCATTAGATTCATTACGATCTCCTTGTGGCTTTTATTATTTTTCTTTAAATAGTTTCCGTCTTAATGTCATGGAGGTAATTCTATGTCAAGCAAAATGTAACAAAAGCCATCAAATATCAAATTTTAATGGATCTATACTTATATTTTGATACCTTAAAGGAACAAAAAAAGAACAAGCTTGACACAAAAATATTAAAAATGTAACAAAACCTGTAAAATTAATTTTTACCCGGAAAGATAAATCAGGAAAGGCCAATGGATAAAACAGATAATTCCCTTCAGAAAATTATTAATGAAAAATATGAGTCTCTGGCTGCCAAGGGAAAGAGGCTTGCAGATTTTGTTTTATCCAGCCCTGATAAAGCAGTTTTCATGACCACCAGGCAATTGGCGGCTGCCGTTGGCATCAGTGAGGCCACAGTGGTAAGGTTTGTCCGTCAGCTTGGGTTTGAAAGTTATTCCTTGTTTATTACAACATTAAAAGATCTAATTAACAGAAAGTTGACCCTGATTGAAAGGGGGCGGCTGAGTCATCCGGTTATGGATACTGAGGATAAGGAACTGGACCGGCTTATTCGCCAGGATATTCAGAATATTAATGCCATGCACAAAGATATTGATTTTACCCATGCCAGAGAGATCAAGACAAAGTTGAAAACAGCTGCTGCAGTTTATGTGATGGGTGCCAGGCTGTCCTATTCATCTGCCCACTATATGGGCTGGACCCTGGGTAAAATCCGGGAGAATGTTTTTATCCTCAATGGCAGTGACAGAACCTCCATTGACCAGTTAGTGGTTGCCCCTTCTGGATCTGTCCTGGTGATTATTGCAACCTCTCGCTACCCCAATGAACTGGTCCGCATGGGCAAAATAGCCCGGCGTCGGAATTTAAAACAAGTGCTTATAACGGACAGTCTGTCCTGTCCCCTGGTCCAGTTCAGCGACCATGTCCTGGTAGCACCCCAGAAAACCATTCCCTTTCTGGGTAATCCAGTTTCCATGATCAGCCTGATTCATTATCTCCTCCACACCCTTGCGGCTGATATGGGGGATGAAGTGAAAGATCTTCAGGCAAAACTGGAACAGGCATACCTGGAAAACGATATTTGGTTTAATTGAAAATCTTGAGTTTGCCTTGGTGGAGCCCGGCTTATGGACTATCTGCCCGGAAAAGCAAGGGACTGCCTAACCGGTTTCTCGATCATCCCCTGGTCAAAGAACGGAACCTTCTCCAGGACTATAATGAGTCTGTCCTGTTGCTGGCCGAAGAGACCAAGACAATGTTAGCCCATGAGACCCGGCGCCTGGTCAATACTGAAGTCAATTCCGGTAATTTTCTTATCAGTGAATCTGGGGCTTATCTCATGGACTGGGAAAAGGCAGTAGAATCCTGTCCCAGGACCTGGCCATTTCATCGTGCCCACCACCACCCTGCTCAAGATTAATGGTATATGTTGGGGGGGCATGTAAATGACTGGGTGGACACCTATGTGGCAGGGAAAATGAAAAAACGATACAATATTGATCTGATAATGGTCCCCATGGATGCAGAAGTATTTATCAATAAACTGCTCAACGAGAAGGCTGCTGGAAGGGCAAAACTTATTTTATGAAAAAATATTGACATGAAATTTAATTTAATATACTTTTTATAAAGTAAATTATTTCTTTATAATATTTATAGGCGAATATGGACATTTCAAAAATAGATATTCTAGATAAGCAAGTCATCAAGCTACTCTCATCAGACGGAAGAATGCCTGCCAAGGAAATCGCACAAAAGCTTAATGTTTCCGCCCCTACAATTAAATCCAGGGTTCATTCACTTATTGACAGAGGGATACTCAAGGTGGCAGGAATGGTTGATACATTCAAGATCAAAAATATGCTGGTTTCCATCATTGCCATCCGGGTGGATGACAATGGGAAAATGGGACAGGTAATTGATCAGCTCATGGAATTTGAAAACGTTCATTGGGCTGTTGCTGTGACTGGACGTTACGATATTTTTGTCGAAGTGGTTGTGACAGAAGGAATTGAATGGATGTTTAAATTCTATGAAGAGGAAATGAGTAAAATAGACCATATCAGTCAAGCTGAATCATTCATGGTGACGAAGACACGACGAAAATGGACACTTCTTCCACCCAGGATCAAAGGCTGGCTGCCCGAATAAAGGATGCTTTTATGAAAATCAAAAAAATTACTGCCTGGAAAGAGGATCTTGAACTTACCAGGCCCTATACTATTGCCTATGAAACCGTAAGTTCTGTTGAAAATGTTTTTGTCTGCCTTGAAACCGAAAGCGGTATCACGGGTATTGGAGCGGGGTCGCCAGCTGAAGATGTAACCGGTGAAAAAATTTCAGCAAGCGAAAAAGCGCTGAAAGACAACCTGGAATCTATTTTACATGGGCAAGATATCAGATACTGTCGTTCAATATTAAAAAAAGCAAATGCAAGCATGGCAGATACACCAGCAGCAATGGCTGCCGCAGATATTGCCGTTCACGACCTCATGGCCAATGCTGTGGGCCTTCCATTGGCAGATATTCTAGGCCGTGTTCATGCAACTCTGCCAACCTCCATAACCATTGGGATTAAGCCAGTGAAAGAAACCCTGGCTGAAGCCCAAGAATATCTGGCCCGGGGATTTTCCATTCTCAAAGTAAAAACAGGACTGGATGTTGACCAGGATATTGAACGTGTTTTGAGGCTCCAAGAGGAATTTAAGTCGAAAATAATCATACGCGTGGATGCTAACCAGGGATATGGAGTTAAGGACTCTCGCCATTTTTTTGAAAAAACCCTGGGCCATGTGGAATTCATCGAACAGCCACTCAAGGCAGGCGACCTGGAGGGAATGAGATCTTTGCCCGGGAATATTCGCAGGATCTGTGCTGCCGATGAAAGCCTTCTTGGACCTAAAGATACTATAGGTATTCTTTGCCCACCCCAACCTTTTGGTATTTTTAATATCAAATTGATGAAGTGTGGCGGTATCGCCACTGGATTGGAAATTGCCAATATGGCTGAGCATGCCGGTATTGACCTGATGTGGGGATGCATGGATGAAAGCATTGTCAGTATTGCAGGAGCCCTTCATGCCGCCCTGGCTTCCAGGGCTACTAAATATCTGGATCTTGACGGCAGCCTGGACCTGGCCCGTGATATTGTAGAAGGCGGGTTTATCATGGAAAATGGATGGATGAGAACAACGGATCAACCTGGATTGGGAGTAAAGAGAATCTAATGAAACCTGATAGCGGCAATCATAAAATTAAATCTTTTATGGAGAAAAAAAATCGTACACTGATGGGGTCTGCAGTTATTTTGACCAACGGCAGCCTGGATTCTGCCGATGCAAAGACTGCCCACGGCCTTATACGTGGAACTGAACGGTTTGATATTATGGGGGTTATTGATCATAACAGTGCGGGCCTGGATGCTGGTGAGGTCCTTGACGGTATCCACCGCAATGTTCCTGTTTATTCCAATATGGATGATTGTCTGGCTGCCCAGGGAAAAAAGCCGGATTATGCCATCATTGGTGTTGCACTGAGTGGTGGCAGACTGAATGAAAAATGGCAGGCCCTGACACTGGGTATCATCCATTATGGAATTTCCATTGTCAATGGGATGCACATGCTGCTGGGCGACAACCCGGTTTTTAAAAAGGCTGCGCTGGAAAACAATGTAAAAATCATTGATGTCCGCAGACATAAACCCTTTGATCAGCTTCATTTCTGGTCAGGTCGCATCTTTGACATGAAAATTCCCCGTGTGGCAGTATTGGGGACAGATTGTGCCCTTGGTAAGCGGACCACGTCCCGTATGATTGTTGAGACCTGCCAAAATATTGGACTACATTCAGAAATGATCTATACCGGTCAAACCGGCTGGCTCCAGGGCAATCCCCATGGATTTATTCTGGACACCACTATCAATGATTTTGTCAGTGGGGAGGTGGAAGCGGCTATTGTCAAATGTGAACAGGAAGCGTGTCCCGATCTTATTGTTGTGGAAGGTCAATCCGGGATGAGAAATCCCCTGGGTCCCTGTGGGGCTGAAATTATTGTGTCAGGGAACATTAAAGGGGTGGTTCTCCAGCATGCCCCGTTCAGGGAGTTCTATGATACTGCCGAAGATATAGGGTGCCTGCTGCCGGAGATAGAAAGTGAGATTAAACTCATTGAAATGTACGGAACAAAGGTTATTGCCGTTACCTTAAATGGTACCGGCGGAAACAGGGAAGACCTGGATTCGTACGCCCGGCAGCTTGAGAAAAAAATTGGTATCCCTGTTATCTGTCCCTTGGAAGAAGCCATGGAAAAGATTCTTCCTGTAATCCAGCAGTTTATCCATGAACATGACCATTTGCCCGACACAACATCCATGAAAAAAAATGTCTATAAAGAAAAGGAAGGATCCCATGCCTGATCTGCTTATTAAAAATGCCAGGGTGATTGATGGAAGCGGTGCCAAACCGTTTCAGGCAGATCTTGGTGTTACCAAGGGGGTCATCACTCACATGGATAGGGAAATAGACCTGGCCTGTTCAAAAATAATAAATGGATCAGGACTGGTTGTAAGCCCTGGATTCATAGATATCCATACCCATTCTGATTTTACTCTTCTTTTGGAACCTACGGCGGAAAGCCGGGTCAGACAGGGAGTGACAACAGAAGTGACCGGCAATTGCGGTGGATCACCAGCTCCTGTTCTTCCCGCCGGGCGGGATGCATTTATGGAATATATGACAGACCTTGGGAAATATTATAAACAGCATATATCCCCGGAAGAATGGAATTGGGAAAGCCTGGATGATTTTTATTCTCAATTGTCAGCCAATGGAACGGCTGTGAACGTTGTACCCCTGGTGGGACACTCCACCCTGCGTGCCAATGTCATGGGATATGAAAACAGGCCTCCGGATCAAAATGAGATGAAACAAATGAAGTATCTTTTGAAAAGAGAACTTGAAAAAGGGGCTTTTGGGCTCTCATCAGGTCTTATCTACCATCCCGGAGCTTTTGCCGATAAAAGAGAACTTATGGAACTGGCCATGGTTGTCAAAGACTTTCATGGTATCTATTCAACCCACATGCGCAGTGAAGGAAAATTTCTTTTTGAAGCAGTGGAGGAAGCCTTGTCCGTGGCCAGGGAATCCGGGGTTTCCCTTCAAATCTCTCATTTAAAGTGTGAAACCCCTGTCATGTGGGGAAAAAGCACCCTGCTCCTTGACAAGATTGATCAGGCCAGAAAACAAGGGGTACGAGTTCATTTCGATCAATATCCTTATACGGCCTATCATACCGGTTTGCTGGAAATCTTTCCTTCCTGGGCCAAAGAGGGTGGTGCCTCCAGGCTTATGGATTTTCTCACAACAGACCACACCAGAAAAAAAATAGTGGCGGAAATGACAAATCCTCCCGATGACTGGGACAATCCCATGGAAGGGCTGGGATGGGACCGGGTACAGATCCTGGGTTATACCCGGCCGGAAAACATGGCATTGAACGGTCTTACAGTGGAACAGATGGCCAAAACCCTGGGGCTTGATCCTCTGGAGGCAATTTTTCAAGTTTTTTGCCAGGAAAACGGGGGGCTTGGAATGATCGTGTTTGCCATGTCTGAAAAAGATCTGGTAACCATTATGCAGAACCCCCACGGCATGGTGGGTTCTGACGGATGTTCAGTAACTCCCCGGGGCCCAACAGGAAAATCTCCTGTTCATCCGCGGTTTTACGGAACATTTCCCAGAGTTCTTGGAAAATATGTCCGGGAAAAAAATAGCATTACCCTGGAACAGGCTGTCCATAAAATGACCGGGCTGCCTGCCAGAAAACTGGGTTTAACAGATCGGGGTCTGATCAAAAAAGGCATGGCTGCCGATCTGGTCCTGTTTGATCCTGACACAATACAGGATCGGGCAACCTTTGAAGACCCCCATCAATATCCAATGGGAATTGTTCATGTAATTGTAAATGGCCAGGCAGTTGTCCTGAACGGTGAACACACAAAAAAGCTGCCCGGCAAGCGGCTTTCCAGGAGCAATTAATACCGGCCCATGGTCAGCCTGGTATGAAGTGCACTGAATAATATTTAAATTTGACTATTACTATTTAAGGAGGAGCAAATGACAAAACCTATCAATTATTTATGTATCATTTTCCTGGCAGCATTGTTTATTCTGACACCCATGCAGGCAAAGGCGGAAAAAGTAATCTATGCTGCCGGTGATCCCAATGAACTAGGTGTTACAACCTTTAATCCCATTAAAGTGGAATTAAACCACGAAGCCATGTCCCTGATCTATGACAGGCTCATTGAATGGGGAATAGATGGAAAGTTTTATCCGTCTCTGGCTGAATCCTGGATCATCAGCGAGGATGGCCTGACATGGGATATGAAATTGAAACAAGGGGTTAAATTCCATGACGGTTCTCCCTTTAATTCAGAGGTGGTAAAATGGTTTCTCAAGGAGATGGAAACAGGACCATCAGGATACATGGTTGCTTCCATAGACAATGTTGAGATTACAGGACCCCATTCTGTTATCATCCATATGAAATACCCGGACCCCAATATGTTTTTTAATATGTCCCAGACTTTTATGGCCGTTCCCAGTATGGTTGCCTATAAAAAGTATGGTGAAGATTTCGGCACCAAACATGTGGTAGGATCAGGACCCTATAAATTTAAGTCATGGTCTCCGGGAAATGAACTGGTGCTGGTAAAAAATACGGATTATACATGGGGACCGGCCCTGGTTAAAAACAAGGGGCCTGCAATTATTGACAAAGTTATTTATAAAGATATGAAAGAGGAATCCACACGGTTTCTGGAACTTAAAACCGGTAAACTGGATGTTGTTTTTTCCGTACCCACCATGTTCATCGATAAGATTGAAAAAGATAAAAACCTGAGTATCATCCGCCAGCCCGGCGATTCATTGTATCATATGGTCATGAATACCCAGTCTGCTCCTTTGGACAATAAACTGGTCAGAAAGGGAATCGCCCTGGCAGTCAACCAGGAGAGCATTACAAAAAGTGTGTTTGCAAATGCAGGCAAGCCCGCCTACACATATCTGATCGACTCACTTCCGGCAAGCCAGGTGGATCAAAAATATCAGATCAGATTTGATCTTGAAGGGTCCAAGGCTGCCTTTGAAGAGGCTGGATGGAAAATGGGACCAGACGGAATACGGGTGGATAAGGACGGCAAAAAATTGGAATTGAAACTGCTGGCTAAAAACGAATCCTCCTACCGGCGTTCTGCCGAAGTCATTCAGGCCCAGCTGGCTAAGGCCGGTGTTGATGTAAAAATAACCCTCATGGACCCAAGCTCCATCCGTGCCTATTATAAAAAAGGGGAACATCAGCTGGCTATCCGTTCATATGAGTGGGAGAATGCCGACATCCTGGAATGGTTTTTAAACTCAAAACGCATGGGGTATCCCAATGCCGCCATGTACCATGACAACGAGTCAGATTATCTCATGCAGAAAGCCATGACCCGGTCCCGGACACCAGAAGAACGGGTGGAAAATTTCAAAGAATATCACACCTTTCTTCTACAGCAATACGTGTGGGCACCGTTTTATCTTCCAGATACGATTTTTGCCGTGGGCAGTCGACTGGTCCATCCTAAAGACAGCCTTGACAGACGGTTCATGGGAATGGGAGTATTGGACTGGGATTTGAAATAATCTCTTCTTTTCTTACATAATTTCTCTGATTTTTTTGGGTCAGCATGCATCAAAGAGATCAGAGGAACCCTGAAATTTTTAAAAAATCCTTTGGAGTAGGAAAAACATGTGGCAGTTTGTTTTACGCCGTTCCCTATTGATGATTCCCATATTTGTTGTGGTGTCCATCATTATCTTTTCTCTGATTCACATTGTACCGGGAAACCCCATTGACAATCTTATGGGACCGGGAATGACCAAAGCCCATGAACAAAAGCTGGTAGAAAAATATAATCTGGACAAATCAATTCCGGTTCAATATTTTATCTGGTTTAAAAACATGCTTCACGGAGATCTGGGGCGATCAATCATTGAGAAACGACCGGTAACGGAACTCTTACTTCACCATCTGCCCTACAGCCTTTCCCTGGGCCTTACAGCCATTGCTCTTTCATTTGTTCTGGGGGTTTCCATGGGCATCATTTCTGCGGCAGCCAAAAATACTATTTTTGACCACCTGGCCATGCTGGTGGCTTTATTCGGGGTTACCATACCTGCTTTCTGGCTGGGCTTGATCCTTATCCTGATTTTTGCCGTGTGGATGACCTGGTTTCCCATTTCAGGTTCCGGTTCCCTGATGTCTCTGGTCCTTCCGGCAATTACCGTGGGATTGGGCGGAGCAGGACTTATTGCAAGGGTCACACGGGTGTCCATGTTGGAAGTGGCATCCAAGGATTTTATTGTAATGCTCCATGCCAAAGGGCTTGGGAAAAAAGCAATCCTGCTGAAACACATTTTACGGAATGCATTGATTCCAGTCATTACTATCCTGGGATTGCGCATCGGATGGGTTCTGGGAGGGACAGTCACAGTTGAAATCGTTTTTGGCCGGCCCGGCCTGGGACAATTATTGATCACCGGCTTGTTTCGAAGGGATTATCCCGTTATCCAGGGAGCCATGCTGATTTTGGCCATGGGCATCATGATGGGCACATTTCTGGCTGACATCCTTTATGCAGTGACAGACCCCAGAGTGAGGGATCAACATCATTGAAACAGAAATTTAATAGTATAGGAATTTGCATTTAGCCGTTAGCATTTAGCCGCTAGCTAACAGCTAATGGCTAAATGCTAAAATCCCGCGCGATAGCGCGCTAATTTATTTTAAGCAGTCACAATGAAAAATAATCAAAACCAAGACAATATCATTCCACCTGCCAACAGGTGGCTGAGACGGGTAAAAAAATTAAAAACTAACAAGGCAGGTCTCCTGGGTACTATTATCATAGCCGGCCTGATCCTCATGGCCATATCTGCTGATTTCATAGCCCCTTATTCCTATAAGGAGCAGGATCTAAGCATAATGAACAGCCCTCCTTCCCAGGACCATCTCATGGGAACCGATGAATTTGGAAGGGATGTGTTCAGTCGGATTCTCCATGGATCAAGGATTTCAGTCTATGTGGGTGTTGTTTCCGTGGGCCTGTCCGTATTCATCGGGGTCATTCTGGGTGCATTTGCCGGATATTACGGGGGATGGCTGGATCAGGCCCTCTCCATTGTTACGGACCTGACCTGGTCTTTGCCGGAAATCCTTGTGGCCCTTCTTTTGGTTGCGGTTGTGGGCGCAGGGATTGAGTGTGTGATCATTGCCATTGCCCTGACCTACTGGGCCCAATATGCCAGGTTGATCAGGGGACAGATCCTCATGCTCAAGAATGAAATCTATGTGGAAGCTACCCGGTCTCTCGGGGCCACAGACTTTACCATTTTGTTTAAGCATCTTTTCCCTAATGCCATTGCCCCGGTGATTGTTGCAGCTACCATTGGCATTGGCCAAGCCATTGTCCTGGAAGCAACCCTTGGCTTTTTAGGTATGGGTGCCCAGCCACCCATGCCCAGCTGGGGGGCCATGATGAGCAATGGAACAGCCTATCTTTTTATTTCACCATGGGTCATTGTATTTCCGGGGCTTGCCATGATGATTACAGTTTTCGGCTTTAACCTTTTTGGAGATGCTTTGGTGGATATTATGGATATCCGGGAGGATACCCTCAAATGACACTGTTACAGGTGGAGAATTTACAGGTGGAGTTCAAAACCCGTGACGGCATAGTTGAGCCGTTAAGCGGGATCAGCTTTGATGTTAAAGCTGGCGAGATTTTAGGCCTTGTGGGAGAAACAGGGTCTGGTAAATCAGTCACAGCCCAGGCCATCATGGGTCTGCTGCCCTTACTGGATGGAAGGATTTCCAGCGGTAGAATTATTTTCGAGGGGCAGGATTTGGGCTCAATATCTGAAAAAGAATACCAGAAACTAAGAGGAAACAAGATCTCTTTGATATCCCAGAATCCCATGACATCCCTGGACCCGGTTTATAGAGTGGGTGATCAGATTGTAGAGGGTCTCATGCTGCATATGAAGATATCCAGGGCAGATGCCCAAAAAAAGGCCGTGGATGTGATGACATCCCTTAGAATTCCCAATGCAGATAAGGTTTTTTTTCAATATCCCCATCAACTTTCAGGGGGATTGAAACAGAGAATTGTCATTGCCATGGGACTTTGCGCCGATCCCAAACTTTTAATTGCAGACGAACCAACCACTGCCCTGGATGTTACTGTTCAGGCCCAGATAATTGAATTATTCAAGGAAACAATTCGGAAAAGACATATCGGGCTCATCATGATTACCCATGATTTGGGCGTGATTTCCCATCTCTGTGATACCGTTGCTGTCATGTATGCGGGAAATGTGGTGGAAACCGGCCGGGTAGAATCGGTTTTCAAGGCACCGGAACATCCCTATACAGGGGCATTGCTCAATTGCATTCCAACACTGGGTATGGAGGAAAGATCCCTCAATGTCATTCCTGGGAATGTACCCAGCGTGCAGACATTTCCCAGCGGGTGCCGGTATCATCCCCGCTGTCCTGATGCAAAACCATGTTGTATGAAAGAAAGTCCTATAAACATACAATTAACCAATGACACAAACATTAAATGCCATAAATTCAGCCCCCAGTGGAGGGCAGATTCATGAAGGCTTTAGTTGAAATCCGGCATCTGTCCAAATTTTTCCCCATTACCGGCGGGTTGCTGCATCGGAAAATAGGGGAAGTAAAAGCCGTTAATGATGTATCCCTTGATATTTTCCAGGGAGAATCCCTTGGGGTTGTGGGTGAGTCAGGATGCGGCAAATCTACCCTTGCAAGACTCATTTTAAGCCTTATCAAACCCACCCGGGGAAGCATTGTATTTGATGGACAAGACATCAACCTTATTGGAAAACAGTCCCTGCGCAGGCTGAGACGAAAAATGCAAATGGTTTTCCAGGACCCCCATTCATCTCTGGACCCCCGCAACTCCATATACCGGAGCTTGGAAGAGGTGTTTAAGATCCAAAGAGAAAAAATGTCCCAGGCAGAAAGTAAAGACCGTATTTTTGAATTATTGGGAATGGTTGGCCTGAAAGCGGAACATTGTCGTTACTATCCCCATCAATTGTCCGGAGGGCAGAAGCAGCGGGCCGTAATCGCACGAGCCCTGTCCCTTTCTCCTGAATTCATTATTTTAGATGAACCCACAGCTGCCCTGGATGTATCGGTTCAGGCACAGATCATCCTATTGCTTCAGCAGTTGGGTCATCAATTTAACATCACCTATTTGTTTATTTCCCATGACCTGGCCCTGGTGGATTATTTTTGTCAACGGATCATTGTCATGTATCTGGGTAGGATCGTTGAGATAACCCCTGCAGATCTTTCCCGGCAGAAACCGTGCCATCCCTATACAAAAATTTTAATGGAAAGCATTTTTATTGCAGATCCAGATGCAAAGAGCAAAACACCCAGAATCGAGGGAGAAGTCCCAAGTCCTTTTAACCTCCCAGACGGGTGTAGTTTTGAGAGCCGCTGCGAATATGCCCGGGATATCTGCAGAACAAAGTCTCCTGAACTTTTGGAGACCACACCGGGTAAATTTGTGGCCTGTCATTTCCCTTTAG
>JAOZST010000276.1:0-2161 GCA_029939535.1 Desulfobacteraceae bacterium
GATGGGTAAAAGTAAATCCTTCTCTTTCTAAACTGCGGGGCCACGGGAAACAATCATTCTCCAGTGGACAAACAAAACATATTTCAGAACATAAACGTGAATGGGTTCATCCTCTCTGCGAAAAAATTTTTTAGAGAAAATCCATCCCTCAGCGCCCAGATGTTGTTGGAATTAAAAAAATCACATGCCTTGGCCCATGATCCTGAAAAATACCAGACTCTCAAATCCCTGATAAAGATGTATCAGGGAGTAGACAGTCGTTATCTGAATTTTTATGGCCCAGCCGGCACCATACCCACGGTTTCTTATTGTGATGTTATCCAGCAAATGGCCCAGCCCGTTGCCAGTGAAAAGCAAATTGAATTTAGCGGCAAAGCTGTTTTTATCGGGTATTCAGAAAGATGGGTCCCCAATCATAAAGATGGATTTCCTACTGCCTATTCCCAATCCAGCGGAGTGGATATATCAGGGGTTGAAATGACAGCCACGGCTTTTGCCAATCTTCTGGAGAATATGCCGATTCATCCCCTCCACTGGGGATTCCATGGTTCCCTTGTTTTTTTATGGGGGCTTGGCTTGGGCCTTGCTTTCTATTTTCTTCCCACCAGGTTCTCCGCTTTAACCCTTGGAGGGACATCCATCTTTTATCTGGTCCATGCCCTGTATCAATTTAAATACAATGGAACCTGGTTTCCTGTCATGATTCCCCTGGTTTTAGAGTCCCCTGCTGCTTTTCTGGGAGCTGTTTTATGGAAATACTCTGATACCAACAAGGAACGACAAAATATAAGGCAGGCGTTTGGGTATTATCTACCCAATACTGTGATTGACCAGTTGGTAAAAAATATCTCCCTGAAAAAAAATGCCAGCCAGGTAGTATACGGGACCTGCTTGTGCACGGATGCAGGACAATACACCAGCCTGTCCGAAACCATGTCCCCCAAAGCCCTCTCCATCCTTATGCACCACTATTATAGAATCCTTTTTAAACCGGTAAAGCAAAATAGCGGCATTGTTATTAATATTGTAGGAGATGCCATGCTTGCCCTTTGGGCCAAAACCGATCCTGATCCCTCTCTAAGGAACCAGGCTTGCCTTGCAGCACTGGATATCTCCAAAGCGGTCCAGGAATTTAATCATTCCGCAGAAAACCCGGAACTGCCTACCCGAATCGGGTTACATTACGGGCAAATTTCACTGGGGAATGTAGGGGCCATTGACCATTATGAATATCGTCCCACCGGCGACATAGTGAATACCTCCTCCAGGATGGAGGGCCTGAATAAATATCTGGGTACCAGAATACTGGTTTCCGGGGAGGTTATGGATCAATTGACGGGTTTTCTCACAAGGGGTCTGGGCCGATTTTTTCTGTTGGGAAAAACATTGCCGGTTGAGGTCTTTGAATTGATATGTCCAATTAATGAATCAAGTGACAGGCAGAGAAAAATTTGCAAAATTTTTTCCAGGGCATTGCAGGCCTATAAAAATCAATCCTGGGAAAAAGCCAGTTGTTTTTTTAATCAGACAATACAGATAAACGGGCAGGATGGGCCCTCACATTTTTATCTAAAACAGCTAGGGCATTATTTAAAATTCCCTCCACCGAAAACCTGGGATGGAGTGGTTTACATGGATAAAAAATAAAAAGAGGAAAAAAATAATGAAAAAATGCCGCGTTATGTTATGGATAGGGGTTCTCCTAGTCACCCTGTGCTGGACAGGAACGATCTTAGCTGCCGGGGCATCTGAAAATTGCAAGCACTGGGTCGGCAAAGTCGTATCTTTGCAGGGTACAGTTGAAGTGCGCAAAGCAGGCGAAAACACATGGATCCCTGTTGGATTGAACCATGTTTTATGTCATGGCGACATGATGAGAACCCAGAAGAGGAGCCGAACTTCAATCCTTCTTTCCAACGAATCAAGCCTGAGACTCGATCAGATGACCATCCTCACCATTAATCAGGAAGAAAAAAAAGACTCTTTTCTAGTAGATCTCAGCTGTCAACGATTCAGGAACTCTTGTTTTATCCAGGGGGCAGTCTGCCCAGGCCAGGAAAGGGCAGGCCCCTGCCCTGCGCATGGTTGCCAGTCCCAGGGATGCTGTGCAATGGGCTCTGTATTATCCGCCTGTATTGGATTATCGTCCCCGGGATTTCCA
>JAOZST010000276.1:2261-3524 GCA_029939535.1 Desulfobacteraceae bacterium
CTGGGCTATCACCATTCCTTTGGCCCCCATTCCCGTTTTATTTCCTCCTTGATATACCAGAATAAAGAATTTAAACTAGATTATCCTGATTTTGGGGTCGAGTTATTAGATGAAGAAGATGGTTTCATAGCAGAGGGCCAGCACTTATTTCGCTCGAAACGCTTTTTCCTGATCAATGGCCTGGGCTATTTCAACGCGGATCGAAAAAGTATAGAGCAAATGGGGCCCGTTCCGCCGTATATTATTGAAAAGGATATCTACCACACAAACTTTTATTCCTATGCCTATCTCCATTCTCCCAAAAATCTTACCTGGATTCTGGGTGGCAGTGGTGACCTGCTTGAAGGGGCCATTGTGGACAAAAATCCGTTCAATCCAAAATTCGGGATCTTGTGGAACCCATATCCTGCCACTACCTTGAGAGCATCCATATTCAGGACCCTGCAAAGGACCTTGCTATCGAGCCAGACATTGGAACCTACCCAGGTGGCAGGATTCAATCAGTTTTTCCATGATGCAGAAGGGACTGAATCCTTGCGTTACGGTGTTGCTGTTGATCAAAAATTTTCTAAAAATCTGTACGGGGGTCTGGAATTGTCCCGGCGGAATATGGAAGTGCCCTTTGAATATTCTCCGCCCCCTGACTATACTCTTGAAATTCATGAAGCTGACTGGAAAACAAAATTATTACGTACCTATTTATACTGGGCACCGAAAAACTGGATGGCTTTGAGTGCAGACTATCAATATGAGACATTTGAAAAAAACTCCGACCCGGTTGGTGGTGGATCATTTACCAGGCTTGAAACCCATAGATTACCCCTGGGAGTCAGTTTTTTTCATCCAGCAGGTTTTATTGCCCGGATGAAAACAACCTATGTATTTCAGAACGGTCAATTCACTGATCTTTTTTCAAACATTGTGCCCGGAGATGATCACTTCTGGGTGGTGGATGCAGGCATTGGATATCGTCTTCCCAGACGAACCGGTATGGTAACCCTTGAAGCAAAAAACTTTTTTGATAAAAAATTTACATTTGAAGATACAGATCCAGCCAACCCGGATTATTTCCCTGAACGTACTATTATAATGAAATTCACTCTGTCATTTTGAAAATCCCGGGCAAAGCCCATTTACATAAAGGAGGTGGTTCAATTGGATGCAAAAGGATGCTTTTAGGCCTGAAATGAAAATCTTTATTATAAACTTTTATCTTAAGGGGGCAGGTATGACAAAGTATATGACTATTTTATTCAATACAAA
>JAOZST010000277.1:0-3520 GCA_029939535.1 Desulfobacteraceae bacterium
TGTTAATAATTTAAAATCAGCGCAATACAGGCAGGCAGGTATAAAAATAATACCAGAAATAAAAATAAAATCTGTCTGATGTGCAAAAATTCATATTCTCAGCTCCATATTGATTTACTTAAGCTAAACCATGTTTTTAGTTTTGTGTCAAGCAATTAATTAAACTCAATTCATCTCTATTTATATCCAAAATTTTCGATTTGGAAATGGCTGGGGAAAGATAGTATCCAGGGAAAAGCTTTGTTCATTTTTAAGTTGCATCAATTCTTGCTTCAATAGAGCTGATCTGATATATAAAAAAATTGGTGATTGTAAGATAATGTAAAGAATAAATTGTTTCAGCAGAACAATTTCAGCATAATAAAAGGATGGATCATGACTATTGTAACTATTTCCAGGGGAACTTACAGCCGGGGGAAATCTGTGGCTGAAAAACTGGCAAAGGCCCTGGATTATGAATGCCTTTCTCGCGAAATAGTTATTGAAGCGTCAAAAGAATTCAACATTCCTGAGCTTAAACTCACCAGGGCTATTCATGATGCTCCATCGATTCTTGACCGGTTCAGCTATGGAAGGGAAAGGTATATAGCCTTTTTCAGGGCAGCACTTCTTAAGCATCTGCAACGGGACAAAATTATTTATCATGGGCTTGCAGGACATGCCTTTTTGCAGAAAATCCCCCATGTTTTCAAAGTCCGCATTATCGCCGACATTGAGTACCGGATAAAGGAAGAGATGAAGCGGGAAAAAATTTCTGCTGAACAAGCTCGCCACATCCTGGTGAAAGATGATGATGAACGTCGCAAATGGAGCCTGGCGGTTTTCGGATTGGATATCTGGAATCCCAATTTTTATGATATGACCTTGAATTTAAACAATATGGATGTGGATGAAGCGGTAACGATTATTTTTCAAACAATTCAACATACCTGTTTTAAAACAACTCCCGAAAGTCAGGGGAAACTTGATGATTTGTCTTTAAGCGCCCAGATTGAAGCGGCGTTGATAAATGAATTTCCCAAAGCTACTGCAGAGTGCAGGGCAGGTATTGCCTATATAGGTATAAGGGGGTCTCTTATTAATGAAAAAGATATTGATTCCAGAGCCCGCAGTCTCCTGAAAATTGTAAAGGGCATAAAAAAAATTCATATCAATACTATTCCCCATTTTATGGAAAGTTAATGCCTATACTACCGGGTTTCAATGATAGGAATACGACCCATCCATCCATTGGATTTTGGAGAAAGATTTTTCCTTTCCTCCGATGGTGGAATTTTATAGGCTGGGATACTACCAGTGCCGATTTAATGGCAGGATTAACCGGTGCCATCATTGTAATACCCCAGGGAGTTGCATTTGCAATGATTGCAGGTCTTCCGCCGGAATATGGAATATATACTGCCATTGTTGTTCCATTGGTGGCAGCGTTTTTCGGGTCTTCACTCCACCTTATTTCCGGTCCAACAACGGCCATTTCCATTATTGTTTTCTCTTCTCTTTCCCCTCTGGCAACCCCTGGATCGGCTCAATTTATACAATTGGCACTAACCCTTACTCTTTTGGCAGGTCTTTTTCAGCTGTCCTTTGGAATTGCCAGGCTGGGAATTCTTGTGAATTTTGTCTCCCATTCCGTATTGGTGGGCTTTACTGCAGGGGCTGCTATTCTTATTGCAACCAGCCAGTTAAGACATGTTTTCGGCCTTGAACTGCCTGGAGGTATATCCTTTTTCTCAACCTGGTTACATTTGTTCCGGGAAATTACCAGTGCAAATTTATATGCTGTGTCAGTGGCAGGGAGCACGCTTTTCTGTGCGGCAATTATTAGATTTTTTAAACCCCGCTGGCCGGGCCTGTTGATTGGCATGATCGCAGGAAGCCTTCTGGGTGTTATGATTGGAGCTGAATCCCATGGCATTAGGATGATGGAAGGACTTCCAGGCAATCTTCCACATTTTTCACCACCTGAACTTTCTATCCAGACCATACGGGTGTTAGCTCCCAAGGCATTTGCAATTGCCCTGATAGGACTTATTGAAGCTTTGTCCATTGCCAGATCCATTGCAACTTTTTCTCGTCAGCAAATAGATGGCAACCAGGAATTTATAGGACAGGGCTTATCCAATATCATTGGAAGTCTTTTCTCTAGCTATGCCGGTTCAGGATCTTTTACCCGTTCCGGTATTAACTATAATTCCGGTGCCATGACCCCCTTATCTGCCGTATTCTCTGCAATTTTCCTTGCTTTGATACTGCTGTTCATGGCTCCTCTAACCGTGTATCTGCCAATTCCAGCCATGGGAGGAGTTATCCTGCTGGTAGCCTTTAATTTGATTGATTTTCATCATATTAAAAATATCATCAGGACCAGCAAAGATGAAGCTGTTGTCCTGTTGACAAGTTTTTTAGCAACTTTGTTTCTTGATCTTGAGTTTGCCATCTATTCCGGTGTGCTAATGTCGCTGGTTCTATTTTTGACCCGTACGGCCCGCCCTGAAATTCTTGATTTAACCCAGCCCAATAAAGAATCAGAACAAGATTCAAATTATTCCGGCATAATTCACCCATCCTTTAAAATTATCCGAATCGATGGATCATTGTTCTTTGGTGCAGTAAATCATATTTCGGAATTTTTTCACAATATCGATAAGAGAGATACTGATAAATCCCATCTTTTGATTATGGCTTACGGTGTAAATTTTCTTGATATAACCGGGGCTGAAATGCTCGTCAATGAGGCCAAGCGAAGGCGTGCTCTCAGGGGCGGGTTATATTTGTGCGGCATCAAGAAACAAGTCAGAGGTGTGCTTGATCGGAGTGGTTACCTTGGCGTTTTCGGACAGGAAAATATTTTTTCATCCGAAACAGAAGCCATGACAAAAATTTTTGAAAAAATTGAAAATCCTGAATAGAAACTGGTTTGCAACCCTGACCTTCCGTTGATATTTTGATATCATTGACAGCCTGTCTATTTCTTGACAATCATTGTCGATCATTGTGATTGTTGGACTTTTGCCGTGAACCAGTTGATATTTTTTACTTGACAATGAACTGGGAAAAAAATTAAGTAAAACTACGATTATCACACTTTGCCGATGAAAACCGAAAAAGGGGGCTGTCTATGGATATGAAGAGGGATTATTATGAAGATGTTCAACTGATCACATCACCGGTTGTATTCTTCTGGTTTGCCCTGCTTCTTTTGTCACTCTATCTGTTTCCTTTTTTTGTGGACAATTATTATATCTATGTAGCCAATTATATTGCCATTAATATCATCGTGGCAACAGGTCTGAATCTTCTGGTGGGATATACCGGTCAGATTTCACTGGGTCATGCCGGTTTTTTTGCCATTGGCGCCTATGGCACGGTTGTTCTCATGGTAAAGGCAGGATTACCGTTTCTTCTGGCCCTGCCATGCGCTGGCCTGATCGCAGCTGGTTTCGGGTTTTTGCTGGGCCTGCCGGCGCTTCGGCTTGAGGGGCCCTATCTTGCCATAGCCACTTTGGGTTTTGGATTAACT
>JAOZST010000278.1:0-986 GCA_029939535.1 Desulfobacteraceae bacterium
TTATATTCGTTTGATAGAAAAAAAACTTGAGTTTAAATTTAAAATTGTCAGGATTAAAAGCTGGGAGAAAATACTTTCTCTTGCGAGACAAAGGAAAATTGATGTCCTTAGCGCAGCTCAGGCAACTCCTGCAAGAAAACAGTTCATGAACTGGTCAACCCCTTATCTGGATCTGAAGACAACAATAATTGTAGAAAAATCTCAAAAAAAAACTTTTACACTTGATCAGATGCAGGGGATGAAAATAGGCGTGCCCGCAGAATATGCTGTGGGTAAATTTATCAGAGACAATTACCCTGAATTAACTCTTATTGACGTTTTGAACGGTAGTGAGGGTATGCACAAAGTTTCTTTCGGGGAGTTGGATGCCATGATCATGGAAGTGCCCAATGCCCTTCATGTTATAGAAAATGAAAAAATTACAAACCTTCGCCTGGCAGGTGATACAGGTTTTGAACTAAATCTTGGCATAGGCATAAGAAAAGACTGGCCTGTTCTGACTCAGATTATTGAAAAGGCTCTTATAAATATCACTGAAAAAGAGCACAAAGATATTTATGCCAAATGGATTCGACTTGAGACAGCCAAATTTTATCAAACCCGCATGTTCTGGTATGTGGTGTCTGCAATTGCCCTGACGGTACTGCTTATAACCGGTTCCATCCTGGCTTGGAATAGAACTTTGCAAAACAAGGTAATGCTGCGAACCGAAGAGCTTCGATTCAATGAAATGCGTCTTGAGGCCCTGCTTGAATTGAATGAACGGCCCCATGTCTCCATCAGTGAAACAATTGATTTTGCATTTCAACAAATGATTCGTTTGACAAAAAGCAGGTTTGGGTATCTGGCTTTTAAAAATCAGAAAGGCATCATGTATACGGTTGATTCAAATAGTACACAAACAGGAGAACAAAAGATTATCCGGAATCTTCCTGCCGGGTTCAGCGATGATACCCTAGGATTCTGGGGCGAAGCTGTGCGCAGGG
>JAOZST010000278.1:996-3507 GCA_029939535.1 Desulfobacteraceae bacterium
GCAAACCGATTATTTCAAATAATTATAAAATCTCCAATCCTTTTCAAAAAGAAGTTGCAACAGAGCATAGAAAAATATTCAGGTACATGAATGTTCCCATTTTCAGCGGGGATAAAGTTGTGGTTGTGGCTGGTATGGGAAATAAAAAAACAGATTATGATTCATCAGATCTAAGACAGCTGAATCTACTGGCCCAGGGTATGTGGCGCTTGATTCAACGGAAAAAAAACGAACAGGCTATTCAGAATAGCGAAAAACGATTTCGAGATCTTGTGGAAAATTCCCCCAATGGTATTGCAATTATTCAGGATGGTGCAGTTGTATATAAAAATTCAAGACAGTCAGAACTCCTGGGGGACCTGGGATTATTTGATTCCCACGGATATAAACAGATCCATCAGGATGACCTGGGAAAGGCCAGAAGATTATATAAACAGATAATAAGCGGAACCCTTGTTCAATCGGAAATGGATTTCAGGTTTTACACTTCATCGGATCAGGATGACCAGGGAACTATGAAATGGGTAAACTGCATTGCCACACCCATTGATCACCAGGACAAGAAAGCACTTTTGCTGATCACCATCGACATGACAAGGGCTAAGGAACTGGAACGTCTGCTGACAGTTCAAGACAAAATGGCATCTCTGGGGAATGTATCAGCAGGAATAGCCCATGAAATAAGAAATCCTTTATCTGGGATTAATATTTATATTAGAACAATAGAAAAAAGTTTTGAAAATCCTGAAAAAATTCATAAAATAAAGCCATCCATCAAAGCCATTCGATCTGCTTCAAAGAAAATGGAATCTGTCATCAAAAGGGTGATGAATTTTGCCAGGCCCCTTGAACCCAGATTTGATTTGATAGATATGAATATTCCTTTACAGGAGGCCATTGAACTGGCAAGTGCAACCCTTAATAAAAAAAACATTACCATTACTCAAACACTGGATAAGAATCTACCCCTTTGTCATGCAGAACCGCATCTTATTGAAGAGGTTATTTTGAATCTTATCAATAATGCAGCTGATGCAATAATGGAAATAAATGACAATAGACTTATTCAGGTCTCATCAATGTTTCTGCATGATAAAATTGTTCTGTCCGTGGATGACAATGGTCCGGGTGTGCCAAGAGATTTAAGGCAAAAAATTTTTGAACCGTTTTTTACAACCAAGGAGAACAGCACCGGTATCGGGTTAAGCCTGTGCCATAGAATCATTACGGATCACAAAGGAATTTTAAAGGCAGTTTCATCAGAACTTGGCGGCGCAAAATTTATAATAGAGATGCCTGTTTCCATAAACGCTTAAAAGATTCAAATGTAAAGATAAAAACAGGAGAAAAACCATGATAGAATATACCCTCTTTATAGTAGATGATGAGAAAACCATACGGGAAGGCATCTCTTCTGACCTTGAGGATGATTATCGCCTGTATACATTTGAATCAGCAGAAAAAGCGCTTGAAACTGCCGGGAAACAGCAACCAGATCTTGTTCTGCTGGACATTGGACTGCCCGGTATGAATGGGATTCAAGCCTTAAAAAAGTTTAAAAAAATCAGTGCTGACCTGCTTGTCATCATGATCACTGCATATGAAGATATCGGCTCGGTCATTGAATGCATGAAAAATGGTGCATATGACTATATCATCAAACCGATCCATATGGAGGGTTTGGAAGTGACCATTGCCAATGCCCTTGAAACAATACGTCTCAGAAAGGAGATAAAAAAACTTCAGGAAAAACAGATCAGGGAAAATCTGCCCTGTTTTATTGGTGAAAGCGAAGCCATTCACGATATCATGGAATACCTGGAAATGGTTGCCAAAAGTCCTGACACCCCCATACTTATCCTGGGTGACACAGGGACTGGAAAGGAACTGATTGCCAGCACAATCCATCATAGAAGCCCTAATTTTTCAGGTCCTTTTGTCACAGTGAACTGTGCTGCCATTCCAAGAGATCTGCTTGAAAGTGAGCTTTTCGGGTATGAAAAAGGGGCTTTCAGCGGAGCAAGCCTGACCGGGAAAAAAGGCCTCATTGAAATGGCAGACAAAGGGACACTTTTTTTGGATGAAGTAGGAGATCTGAATTTAGATGCCCAGGCAAAGCTACTTCGATTTATTGAAGAGGGAGAGTTTTACAAGGTCGGCGGTACAACAATTCAAAAGATAAATACCCGCATTGTATCAGCAACAAACAAGGACCTTGAAAAAATGATTTTTAAGGGAACTTTCAGGAAAGATCTTTTTTATCGCCTGGGAGTCATCAAAATTAATATACCCTCCTTAAATGAACGACATGAAGATACTGTGCTTCTTGCAAAATATTTCTTACACAGGTTTAATGAAAAATTTGACAGATCTTTAACAGGTATCAGTGAGGAAGCATTGAATCTGCTTAAACTCTATACCTGGAGCGGAAATGTCAGAGAATTGAAAAATATGATGGAAAGGGCAGTCCTTACTGCCAAAGGATCATTGTTAACACCTGATGATTTAGGA
>JAOZST010000279.1:0-3493 GCA_029939535.1 Desulfobacteraceae bacterium
TGGACGCTGCAATTGGATCAGCCAATTTTGGGGCTTTTACAGCTTTTGTCTTCTCAGTTGCTATTAGAGGTTCCTCCTTCTAATTAATTTTGTAATTATTTTTTTTGAAGCATCTAAATATGCTTCAAGTATTTTAATAAACGATTACACTATCTTTGTTTTTCAGTTGATTCTTAAATTTTAGAGGGATAACCGGAGGGTTTTATTCCATTTAATTAAATGTAACATGGTTGCTCATATTCTCTTCAAATAATTTGCAGGCCAGGTATCCTACAAAAAAAATTTATCCAATCGAATAAATATCCACTTTGTTCCTTTTACCTGTGATATCAATCGTCATGGATTTCTTCTCCTTTATTTCTTGTAATTGTTGCGTTCGTAATTGATCATGGGTTTGAGCTGAAAGGATGATATGGACGTCCAACCTCTTGGTAAGAGACTGTAGCCTGGATGCTATATTTACGGTGTCCCCGACCAGAAGATAGGATAACCGGTCCGGACTGCCAATATTTGCAGCCACCACATTGCCTGTATGAATGCCAATACCATGGGAAATCATGGGCCACCCTTTCCGGGAAAAAGACTTGTTCAATTTCGATATTCTTTTTTTCATGGACAGTGCTGCTTCAAATGCCAGGCATGGATGATTTGATTTATACACAGGAGCGCCAAAAACTGCATAAATTTCATCCCCCAGAAATTGGAGTATCAATCCTGAATGCTCGTGAATGGCTGTAGCCATTTCTTCAAAATATTTATTGAGAATTTTAACAACCCGCTTGGGATCATTGGATTCAGTCAGGGGAGTGAAGTCCCTTATATCGGCGAATAATACAGTCACCTCTCTTACCTCTCCATCTAAAGGGATGCGTCCACTGAGGATTTCATCCCTTACTTCGGGTGCAACGTATTTGCCAAAGGCATCCCGTAACAATTCTCTTTCTTTTAATCCTCTGATCATCTCATTGGTGGAATCTCCCAACACTCCGATTTCATCATTGGAAACCACGGTTACCTGGACATCATAATTTCCTTTTTTAATTTCCTCCACTGTGTTCAGCATATTTTTAACTGGAAGGGAAATGGAACGGCTTATCAATCGATTCAGCACACCTGACCCGATAAAAAAAAGAACAAAAACAACCATGGAAAACACAAGGACACCCCACGCATATTCCTCCACCGTGACAGCAGATGGGTCTGCCTGTAGATAGAGTATCCAAAGCGTCAACACAATATTTGCCAGAGGTATAAGGCTTACTATTCTGAAAAATGCCCTGACTCTTTTTGAAATTGACAGGGTTGCGCTGCCTTCAAGCTTTGAAAGAAGTCCTTCCGGAAAAAATAAAGGGATCAGCCTCTGGCGGGCATAGGCTTCTATCCCCAAAAAAACGATTGAAGAAGATATCAGACCTACCATTATGGACCTTGCTGAAAACGCCATGGCCATTGCTGAATTAATTGCCCCTGCAGCATAGGCTCCTGAGAACACAATAACCGGAATTAAAATCCAAAACAAAAGATTAAAAGGAACCATGGCAAAAGGCAGATTGATCAATCTTTGCCTTGCCTGTTCAAATAGATTTTCAGAAGGTCTTTGGCCTTGTTTAAAAATTTTAAGACAGGCTGAAATTGGCTTTACCATCGTAAACATAATACACAGGAAAGGCGTACACGAAAGGAAAGCCATACCAACCAAAACAAAAAATCGGGTGGCTATCGTGTTCAACCAATCCATTGTTTCTCCCTGTTTCAGGACGGCTATCCGGTCAAGCACAAACTCCAATGGTGTTGCAATGTTCAGTATCATGATCACCAGGATACCGGCGATAGTTGCTCCCACACCAATTATATAAAAGCCTTTGAGTGATGCTTGATTTGAATCTGACAGCAATTTCTTATCTCCCATGGTTGGCAATACCACATTGGTTTTCCTCCCATCATTTGTGAACAGATAAGGTGATACAGGATGATCAGAAAAACGATCCTTCCTGAAATAGTAAATGGTACACAGGTAACTCCTGCTCTACGGTCACACTTTGCCGCTGCCACCATTGTCTGTGTCCAGCAGATCCCGGATGATTTTTAAAAGATCATTTCCCATAATCGGTTTTTGGACATATTTTTTAATACCAATTCTGGCAGCTTTTTCCCTGGTAAAACTTTCATGGTAACCCGTACACATAACAATGGGAATTTCAGCCCTGATTTTCAAAATTTCGTGGGATAATTTATCCCCGGTCATCCGAGGCATTGCCATATCGGTAATGATAAGATCAAATTGATATGGATCTTTTATAAATTCTTTTAAAGCTGATTCTCCATTGGTAAAAGTCAGAACCTCATAGCCCTGGCCGACCAATATGGCTTTTATAGTGTCCAGAATATCAACCTCGTCATCAACCAGCATTATTTTCTCAGTGCCCATTTCCAGCTCTTTTTTATTTTCCTCTGAACCCGTCGCCAGCTTATCCCCTTCAAGGACAGGTAGATATACCTGGAAGATGGAACCTTCACCAACTTTACTATACGCTTTTATAAACCCATTATGATTTTTAACAATGCCGTCAATGGTAGACAATCCCAGGCCAGTACCCTTCCCAACTTCTTTTGTAGTAAAATAGGGATCAAAGATTCTCTTTAAAATATTCTCTTCCATGCCATGCCCGGTATCACTTATTTCCAGTTTAAGATATCTTCCCCGGGGCATATCAAGATCAGAAACCCTGTGTTGATCGGTAACAACAATCTCATGTAACCCCAATGTCAAAACCCCTCCCCCATCACACATGGCCTGATATGCATTTGTGCAGAGATTCATTATAACCTGATGGATCTGGGTTGAATCTGCCATGATCAGGGCTTTGGAGACAACATCCTTTTTGATCTCTATGGATGTGGGTATTGAAGAACGAAGCAGTTTGAGTGCTTCTTCAATTATTAAAAAAACACCCATGGGAATCTTTTGCTGCTCAGTCTGCCTGCTGAATGTAAGTATCTGCTGAACCAGGGCAGATGCCCTCTGGGCACCTTTAACCAGTTGACCAAGGTATCGTTTTACTTTTTCATGCTCGTGAATATGCATTTCAGCCAAATGGGCATACCCGAAAATGCCGGAAAGGATATTGTTAAAATCATGGGCAATACCGCCTGCAAGTGTTCCAATAGCCTCCATTTTCTGGGCCTGCTGCAGTTGAATTTCCAGTTTGGTTTTGTCATGCTCTTTTGCCAGATACTCAAACTCCACCGCCACCATCTGGCAAACGGTTTTTATTCGGTTTAAATCCCATTCATCAAATTCCCTCTTTTTACCAAAGGTATTAATTGTACCGGTTACCACCCCTTCACGATCGAAAATGGGAACCCCTGCATAGCTTTCTGCCTTTATTTTCAATAGGCACTGGGCCAAAGGAAATCGTACATGGGCTCCCGATGAAATAATAATTGACTTTTGGTCTGTAACGATCTGGAGGCTGGGTAAACCAATGGCAGG
>JAOZST010000104.1:0-12980 GCA_029939535.1 Desulfobacteraceae bacterium
TCCATACAAAAGGAATTCAACATGGGCATGATCCTCATCACCCATGATCTTGGAGTTGTGGCAAGAATTGCCGATGATGTGGCTGTGATGTATTGCGGACAGGTGGTTGAAACAGGGAATATTACCCAGATTTTTGATCACCCTATTCATCCCTATACCCGTGGATTAATGGAATGTATCCCTGTTCCCGGCAAAACAAAGCCTGGAGAAAAACTGGGTTCCATACCCGGGATTGTTCCCACTCCCATTGGCGACTTATGGGGGTGTGCCTTCCGAAACCGGTGCAGCCTTGCCACATCAGAGTGTTCAGCCAGAGACCTGGAATTAACCCGGATATCTGACACCCGGTCATTTCGATGTGCAAAACCGCCGGATTACCAGCCTGGAGATATGGATGAAGATTTGTCTGGAAATATAGTTGATGGCATACCTGATAATTCAAAGGCTGTAAAAGGGGAGGAGATGATCTGATGGCTGAATATGCATTGCAGACTAAAAATATCACTAAAACCTATCAGGTCAGTGCTGGAATATTTATGGGGAAAAAAAATCTCAAGGCTGTCAACGGTGTCAACCTGTCGATTCCCAAGGGTTCTATCCTAGGGCTTGTGGGAGAATCCGGCTGTGGAAAAACAACCATTGCAAAAATGATATTGGGTCTTGAAAAAAAAACCAGTGGTGAGCTTTATATTGGCGGGAAAAATATTTCATCCATGGGTAATAAACAGATTGCAAGAATTATCCAGCCGGTTTTTCAGGATCCCTATTCATCCTTGAATCCCAGAAAATCCATATCTAAAATCATTTCCCTGCCCCTGAGAGCACAGGGCCTTACCCAGGGGGCTGCTGATCTTGAAAAAAAAGTGGATGAAATCATGGAGATCGTAGGGCTGCCCCCCAGGCTTAAACATAATTACCCCAATCAATTGTCCGGGGGGCAGCGCCAGAGGGTTGCCGTGGCAAGGGCTCTGATCATGCGGCCCGAGGTGGTTCTCTGTGATGAACCCACCTCAGCCCTAGATGTTTCCGTTCAGGCCCAGATCCTTAACATGCTCCTGGATCTAAGGTCGGAATTAAACCTGACCTATCTGTTTATCAGCCATGATTTGGCTGTGGTGGAGCATATTGCAACCCATGTGGCTGTAATGTATCTGGGCAGAATTGTGGAAGAAGGCAGGGCAAATGATTTGTTTGAAAATCCCAGCCACCCCTATACCCAGGCACTTCTAGGATCGGTTTTGACACCGGAACCTGCCCTTGGCCTGCCAGAGGTTCACCTGGGTATAGAATATCCCAACCCCATTGATCCCCCTTCAGGGTGTACCTTTCACCCAAGATGTGTGAAAGCAAAGGAAAAATGTTCAAAAATAGTGCCTGAACCCATATTAAGATCCGGTAAATTGGTTGAATGTCATTATCCGGATAATTTTTGAAATTCACAGAATCTTTAACTTACAGGGAAAAGTACAATGGACAGAAAAAAAGCAATACACAGGGCTGAACATTTTTTTGATACCCATGGATTTTTTGATTTACTGGCCGACTGGGTGGCCCTGGACACTGGAAGCCGTGAAGATGACAGAAAGCCCCAGATGCTGGCGTATCTTGAAAAAAAAATAAGTCCTTACCTTGAAACCATGGATTTTTGCTGCCGAATTGTTGAAAATCCTTCTGAACCCTGTGCTCCGGTGTTAATTGCCAGAAGGATTGAAGATGAAGCATTGCCCTCTATACTGATTTACGGCCATGGGGATACCGTCCCGGCAATGACCCTGGCCTGGGAAAAAGGCCTGTCTCCTTTAAAATTGACAAAGGGGACAGGCAGGGAACAAGACAAATGGTATGGCAGGGGAACAGCTGACAATAAGGGACAGCATGCCCTTAATTTTGCAGCCCTGGAATGTGTAATAAAGGAAAGGGGGTCCCTGGGTTTCAATGTAATTGCTTTGATTGAAACCGGTGAAGAATCAGGATCTCCAGGATTGCATGAAATTTGTGAAAAGGAAAAAAAATCTTTGCAGGCAAATGTGCTCATTGCCTCGGATGGTCCAAGAATTGACCCGGATGTACCCACGATTTTCGGTGGATCCAGGGCTGTTTTTAATTTTGATCTCACCATTAATTTACGGGAAGGAGGGCACCATTCAGGAAACTGGGGAGGTCTTCTTGCCAATCCTGGAATTATCCTTTCCCATGCATTGGCCTGTATGGTGGATGCAAAAGGAAAAATCCTTGTAAAGGCACTGCGGCCTGAAACCATTAAACCTTCTATTAAAAAGGCCATTGATAAACTTGAAATCACTGGAAAAGACGGACCCGAAATAGACCCCCATTGGGGAGAGCCTGGTTTGACCGGGCCTGAAAAAGTCTATGGCTGGAACACCCTGGAAGTGCTGGCCTTTAAATGCGGTGATCCAGATCAACCAGTGAATGCAATTCCTCCAGAGGCATGGGCCAGGTGCCATATTCGCTTTATTGCTGATTTTGATCCCGACACCTTTATTCCGGCAATCAGAAAACATCTGGATACCCATGGGTTCTCCATGGTTGATATCCTACCCCTTCCCAACAATTACGGACTTGCCACGCGAATGGATCCTGATAATCCCTGGGTTAAATTAGTTACATCTTCCTTTGAATCCACCCTGGATACATTGAACAAACCAGATAAAAAAATCAGCTTTCTGCCTAATCTTGGTGGAACCCTGCCCAATGATGCATTCAGCCATGTCATCGGCATGCCCACCATCTGGATCCCCCATTCCTATGGCGGCTGCAACCAGCATGCACCCAATGAACATGTCTCCGGAAAAATCATGAGGGAAGGCCTGCAGCTGATGACCGGCCTGTTCTGGGATATTGCTGAAAAAGGAATTACTCTTATCAATGAGGAAATATGAAAATCATCACCACCCACAAAGGCTCAGATTTTGATGCTCTTGCAAGCCTTGTGGCAGCCAGGCTTGTTTATCCCGAAGCGAAAGCAGTCCTTCCAGGGTCAATCAATACCAACCTCAAGGGTTTTCTGGCTATCCACAAAGATCTGTTTGATTTTTATTCTCCAGGTGAAATAGACTATGATGAGGTGGACACCTTGATTGTGGTGGATACCCATACATGGAACCGGCTTGACCGGAGAATGCTTGCCCTGAAGAAAAAACAGGATTTAAAGATCATTATCTGGGATCACCATATCAAAGGGGATATGGAAACTGATGAAAAAAATATACAAGAGACCGGAGCTGCAATCACCATTCTGGTCAAAGAAATTAAAGATCAGCGGAAACTTATTACACCCATCCAGGCCACCCTTTTTCTCATGGGTCTATATGAAGATACTGGGAATCTCACCTTCCCATCCACCAGGTCAGATGATGCCCATGCAGCCGGATTTCTACTGGATCGAAAAGCAGATCTGCATATCCTTTCCGGGTTTTTAAAACCAGCTTATGGAAAAAAACAAAAAGATATCCTCTTTGAAATGGTCCAGAAAGCGGAGCGATCTTCAGTGGGTGCCTTTACCTTCAGTCTTTGCCATCTGGATATCAGCGGCCGGGTACAGAATCTGGCCATGGTCCTGGAAATGTACCGGGAAATTGTAAATGTAGATGTTGCATTTGGTATTTTCAGGGATATGGAACAGGATAAATGCATGGTCATCGGCCGAAGCAATGTGGAGGAGATCAATATCGGACTGATCATGCGGAGCATGGGTGGGGGGGGGCATCCAGGGGCAGGATCTGCTTTGGTAAAGAATGCCAACCCTGAAATCCTCAAGGAAATGATACTGGAACTTGTAAAAGGTAACCAGCATTCATCTGTGAAGCTCCACGACATAATGTCCTATCCCGTGGTCACCGTGGACCAGGATTCCACGGTTGAAGAAGTGGCCATGATTTTACGGAATCTGGGCTGCACTGGAATGCCTGTTGTGGACAAAGACGAAAATCTTGTGGGAATAGTTTCCAGGAGAGATTTTAAAAAAATTCGAAAGACAAAACAGATGCAAGCGCCTATCAAGGCTTTCATGAGCAGAAACCTTGTTACCATCACCAATGACAAGAGTGCCATTGAGGCTGCCAGACTAATGATCAAGCACGATATAGGCAGGATTCCAGTGATGGAGGATAATAAAGTCATTGGAATCATGACACGATCCGATGCAATGTTATATTTTTATGATCTTTTGCCGGATTAAAACATATTTTAAAAAGTTCGTATTAAAGCTTAAGCAGGGCCTTGGCTTTAATGGCCAGTTTTTCCCGGAAAATTTTTGAATTATGGCGGATATCCACTGGGAAAGATTTTTCAATAAAGATGTACTCAATACCAGCAGTCAAAGGATTGGATCTGGCAAGGGTCAGGAGTTCTTTAATAAAGGTTTTTTTATTGGCTATCTTTGAACCAGGTTCAATAAAGATCACGGGAATTTGACGGGTTTTGGGACCAACGCCAGTAAGGGCGCTCCTGAAAACCTTTTCATGGTTATTGAATATGGCTTCCACTGGAATGGTAAACAAGGTCTCCCTGTCAGTTATTACCCGGTGATTTTTTCTGCCGCAAAACCAGATCCTTCCCTTTGAATCCCTCCATCCAAGATCCCCCATGCGATGCCAGATTCCGCCATTTGAATCAAGAATTTTTGATAGAAGATCTGCTTCCCTGTTATTATAATAATTTTCCGTTACAAGCTCATCTTGTACCGTGATTTCTCCAACCTGGTTTTCCGGAACCAGGGGGGCATTCTGAATCTGGGTGATGGGATCATCAGAGATTTCAATGAGTTTAACCTGGGTATTGCCAATGGGCCTGCCAATGCACATTCCAAACCCCTGTTCACTGAGTTTTTTAGTTTCTGAAAGAATTTCATTGGACTCAATGGAGATGATGGGAACCGCTTCTGTGGCACCATAGGGGGTATGTATCCGGGCCGTATTCGATAGCATGGATGAAAATTGTTCTATATTGGCCGGGCTGACTGGAGCACCAGCCGACACCACACGCCTTAGACATGGAAGCTTGATAAGATTTTCTTTTCCATATTTACCAACACGGTTAAGCAGGGCAGGGGAGGCAAACATATTGGTCACCCCATGATTTTCAATTGCTTCAATGATTTTAAAGGGGTTCACCATGGCCGGTTTCGTGGGATCCATGTCCGGGATCACGGCAGTCATTCCCAATGCCGGGTCAAACAGGGCAAACAAGGGAAATGTGGGAAGATCGATTTCATCAGGTCCTATTTGAAAATGATCCTGGATCTGCTTTATCTGGGCATCAAAATTTCCATGGGTGTAAACAACCCCCTTGGCAGGGCCTGTTGAACCCGTGGTAAAAAGGATGGCTGCCATTTCATCTCCTGTTGTTCGTACCAGGGGATAGGTGCCATTTGTATCGGCCATGAGTTGGTCTATGGTATATCCGTTCCAAAACCATTTTCGGCCCACAGTCACCCAGTGTTTGACGGTTTTAAAAAACTTGGGTTTAAGGGTACGGAGAAGATGAGCTTTTTCAATGCCGATGAACGCCTTGGGCCTGCTCTTTTGAAGGCATTGGAGCATTCTGTTAATTCCCATACCCGGATCAACCACCACAGGGACAGCTCCTACCTTGAACATGGCAAAAATCGTAATAAAGAACTCCATCCCCGGGGTTACCATCAAAATGGTCTTGGTTCCTCTTTTAATACCGATACGTTCAAACCCGAAGGCAAGCCTGTCGGATAGCGTATCCAGTTGACTAAAGGTTATCTGGCTGTACAGGACCCTTTTATTTTTATCCCGGCCGGCCGGATAAACCACAGCTCTTTTATAGGGGTAAAGTTCAACAGTTTTTTTAAGCGTTTTTGAAATATTGATAAAATTTGTCATGGAAATTTCTTTTTAATTTTATATAAAATGCCCTGGAAAAAATTATCTGGCGCTTCTGGTTCCCTGGATTTTAATTTTTTTGTCAAGTCCTGGGCTGTTTTTAATGAATTTTGAGCAGTTTCAGATAGTTCTTTTCTTTTTTCTTCCACTCGGACAAGGCCCTGGGCTTCATTGACCTGAAAAAGGACATAGGCCTCTTTCACTGGTTTTTCTAACTTGGAAAAATCTTTTATCAGGGTATTTTTTACTTTTTCCCAAACTTTTTTTTCTGCTGCAGTGATTTTTAATTGTTCTGGATATTTTTGGGCGATACCCTCAATCCAGGCAAGTTCCTTATCAATGATGGTGATTTCCCGGTTAAAGGTTATAAATGAAGCATAGAGATCTGGAAAGTGTTCAAAACTGAACTGAAGCATCTCTTGGGGCAGGTTAACATGGCTGAGTTCAATTTTTGTATAGACAGGGAGTCCCGGTTCTTTTTCTTTGAAAACCAGAGTGTAAACCAGAAAAGAGGAGATACCAATGACCAGCAACAGCAGTAAAAGGATAAAAATCTTCTTCCTGGTAAAGAGTTTCTTTTTTTTTGGCAGAGAATTTTCTTCAACATCCCCTTCTTTGGAAGATTTTTTGTTTTTTGAGTTTTTTTCAGGAAGCGGGGGTGTTTGGGCAGCAGTGGCTTTGTTTTTTTCCTCTTTTTTTTTTTTCTTTTTACCAAATCCAAGCATAGGTGATTTATTACCTGACCCTGTCCAAAAAGTCAAAAGCCCAATTAAAAGTTCTGAATAAAAACCAGAATAAAAATTTTGAATAAAAATCTGGTTAAACGTTATAGCAAAGCTTGTTGTTCAAAAATGAATCAATGAGTTTCAGGGTTTCTTCGGGTTTGTCTTCGAAAAGATAATGGCCTGCATCATGGAAAACCCGGCAGTCCGCCCTGGGAAACCGTCTCTTGAATTCATTGAGAAACGTCAGATCAAAGACAAAATCCCTGGCCCCCCAGAGAAATAAAAGTTTAGTTTCATCCAGCTTGCCCAGGTGTTTGTCAACATGATTCACCAGGCTATAACTTTTGTCTTTTTCAGTTATGGGTATATCCTGGACAAATTTTAAGGTGGCAACCCTGTTTTTCAAGGAATCATAGGGAGCAATAAGTCCTTTTTTGACCTGGGAAGAGAGTTTTGACCCGGAGCCAAGATACAGTGCTCCCCTGGAAAAGGCATTCAACCCCAGTACAGCTGGCACGCCAAACCATTTAAAATATTTGATCAACCATAAAAGCATTGGAAATTGTTTTTCCTCTGGAAGTAAAAAACCAGAGGTATTGGTGATGATGATTTTGTCAATTTTTTCCAGGTTTTCCTGTTTTTTCAAGGCCCAGCAAAGTCCGATCATGCCGCCCCAGTCATGGACAATCAGGGATATTTTTTCTTTCAAATCAAGGTGACTGATAAGGGTGTCAAGATCCTTTACCCGGGAAGCAAGGCAATAATCATAGCTCCCGTCCCCTGGTTTGTCTGATAGTCCGCATCCAATATGATCCGGCACAATGGTACGAAATTTCTTTGACAAAGGGGTTATCAAGTGCCGGAAATAAAATGACCAGGTGGGGTTGCCATGCAGCATTAGTACAGGGGAACCAATGCCCTGGTCCACATAATGAAGATCATGGCCGTTGATGTTTAAAAAATTTGATTTAAAGGGGTAGAGATCTTCAAATCCCTTAAAAGAAAATTGTTTTTGATTGATTATTCTTTTTACCATTCCACACCAAGCATATAACAATTCAACCCCGAGCCAACCCCCAGAAATGCAACAAAATCATTTGGGAGTAAAAATCCCCGTTCATCGGCAATGGCCGCAGTAATGGGCAGCGATACAGTGCCCACGTTTCCCAGAAAAGGGAAGGTAATAAAATCTTTTTTCCGGTCCAGTTTCAAGGTATTGTAGAACAACTGGTGGTGCCCTTCACCCACCTGGTGGGCAATGAATTTGTCAGGCTTATCCATGGGCAGGTTAAATTCTTTTTTAAACAGCTCATAGGTTTTTTTACCCAGGGCCATACCATTTTCCAGGACTGCCTGGGCCTGGGTTCTCATGATAACTTTGGAATTTGTGGGCATTCCCTTTTGTTCAAAACCCCAATTGCACAGCCCGTGGTGCTGAATCGCATTCTGGACCACACCGCCCTTGAGGGCATGTCTCTGATTATCATGAAGATCAAGGCTGTCCAGATGATTGCCACTGGTAAGGAGTATGGCTGCTGCTCCGGATCCCCCGGTCATGGTGGCAATGGTTTCCTTATAAAAGTCAACGCTTTTGCGGGTATTGATCTCTTCAATGGTTGAATCCACAATCTGTCTGGCAGTTTCACAGGAGACCACAAGACCTGCCTTAATATTTCCCAATTCAATCTCATTGGCCACATGGACCATGCCTGTGACCATGCCCAGACATGCTGATTTTACGTCATAAATATGGGCATCAGTTCCAATGTGAAGTTTGTCGGCAATGGAACAGGATGTGGCAGGCTCAAATCCATCCTGGCCAACACCGCAAAAGGTCAGGGCTCCAATATGTTTGGGGTCAATACCTGATTCAATAATGGCTTTTTGCCCGGCTGCAGCTGCGTGTTCAGCCAGGGTATGGTCAATTTCCCAATAACGCCTTTCCTTTATTCCGGTTAAAGTTTCTAACTGTCCGGGCACAAATCCCACTGAATCATAAAAGGGCTTGAGTTTTTCTTCTATCTCCTGGGAGGTAACTATATGGGGTGCCAGTTCATATCCAAAGGTTTCTATAAATACGTTTTTATATTTCATTTCTGCTCCAAAATTTCATAAGATCGTTTCTGGTGATGCCTGTAATTTTCATTCCCATGTCTTTATACAGCACAATTTGCAAGTCATCTGAAAACATGTGGGCATCAGCTATCACATAGGGTTCTGGATTGTATCCCATTTCTTTGATTTCAATCTCATACCTTGCTTTTCTGGTTTCCCTGGTCACAGGTCCCCGGCATTTTAAATCACTCATATTAAGGGGGATAACATCATAGTGCACATGGTTTTCCTTGCTGACCCAGCCCATTCTCTGGACAAAGATTCTCAGGGCATGGGCACAGCATTCATACATAAGAGTGCCGGGCATGACCATGTCATCAATAAAATGGCAGGTCAGGAACCAGTCATCTTCATGGATATCAGCCTCGGCTGATATCCATCCCTTTCCAAATCTGCCGCCCTGGGGATCAAGTTCAATCACCCTGTCAATTAGTTTCATTCTTTTACCAGGAAGCCATTGGTTTTTCCCAAGAGTTATGCCCTTGAATTGACGGCCAAAGGCTGTTTCAAGATCCCCTGTTCTCAGGGCCTGAATCTTTTCATGGGAAAAGGAGGTTTTTTCCACCCCTATAAGGGAAGTAAAATTGTTTTTTGGTTCAGTTTTTATGGAGATCTTTTTTACTAAGTTCTTTGTTTCATGGGTTTCTCTTTCAAGGTCTTCCTTTTTAAGAATAATTCCTCCGGAATTTTCCACTTCCTCGTCAGTGAAGAAACCTGCACATCCATCTTTCATGGAAATAAACAATTGTCTATCAATATATCCCTTATAATGGAAAAAAAAGAGATAAATTTCCCCTTGTTTTAAAAATCTGTCTATTTCAATTATATATTCAATGGTCTCACCTGGATTGGGAAGGGAACGGTGGAAGGTGACCTTTGCATCCAGAAGTCTGTATTTCCGCTTTCCTTTAACTGCATGGTCAATACCGAGATAAGCGCACAAAAACAAATCTGCCTGTCCAGCCTCAATGGAAATGGAGACTGGTGCCTTGCCCCCGTCCAGATACCAGGCATTTTTCCTAACATCATGCTGGGTAATAATTTTCCCCCGGCCCAGGGAGAGCATCTCACCCTGGATATCAATTATCCGGTCAACCAGCATCAGGGGCTCATCCGGCAGGCGGACCCTGCATGGATATGTATCAATGATGTCAAATTCAGGCCCCAGAACATTTCCTGCCTTTCCAATGGCATATTCCAGGCATTTGTCCCGGTCCAGAAATACAGGTTTGTTTACAGAAGGGGCTGTAGGTCTGGCAATTCCCCGGGAAGGGATAAAATTCTCTATTCCTGAATCTGGAACTGATTCCGCTATTCCTGAAACTTCCAATGGCTCATCCATGACTCCTTCTGCTGACTGAACAAGGGCCTTAAACTGGCTCTCCATTATTGCCATGTTTTTCTGGGAAAACACGAGGAATTTTTCATGGGCCCGGGCAGTTACCCTGGATATATCAACAATTACTGCCGGATCCAGGGCAAGACCTGAATCAGAAATAACGGGATCAATGATTGCCATATCCGGGATTGCTGGTTCAGAAATTGCTGGATCAAGAATTGTAGTTGGTTCAGGCAAGGGCCCTGGAGTTGAATAATTAATAACCTCAACAATATCCTCGGTCACAGGGGCACGACTTGTTTTGATTTTAATAGTTTTTTCATTGTCCTGGTCATTGTATCGGGCAGAAAAAAGTGAAACCTTCATTTGAAGCATGTCATTTAAAGGATATTCTTCAATGATTGCATGTGCAGAGGCACCATCTCTAGTGATGGAACCAATGGCCGCTATCCTTGGCCTTTCCCCGGGAGCCTCCCAGACCTGCTGGTCCCGGAGTGTTTTGATTCCAATAGATTCAAGTTCTTTGAATCCAGATTCGGGTGAAATACCAGAAACTGGCAGGGTATTGTTGTATATACACAGACATGTTTTTATCACTGAAAAAAGGCTGGCCACACTGCCGGTATTTCCAATGGTGGAAGCAGCATAGTCGATATAACAAGGATGTTTCATTTTTCCACGGGAAAGAACCATGTGTTTCAGGGCCAGGGTTTCAGAAAGGCCATTAGTACCTGTTCCACCAGAATGGGTTTCAATAAGGGAAAGGTCAGAAAATTCAATATTGGAATCCTTTATTACCTTTTTAAAGGATTCTAAATATTGATTCAAATCCTGGGAGTTCTCTGAATCTGATTGGCCCGATGTCTTTATTTTATCTGGGACCTTTATTTTATCTGGGATTTCAATTTTATCAGAAATATTTGTTTCCCCGGGGATAATTCCCCCGCCTGATCCTGAAACTCCTTTGATAACGCCATAAATCCGGTCATTGTCCTGGATTGCCTGGTCAAGGCGTTTTAATACAAGGGCAGCTGCACCTTCCGAAGGGTGTGTTTCTTCAAAAGGCATGTCCCCATGATTCCCGGCTATATAATTCAGGGTGAATTCACGAATATCTCCTGCCAGGTCCACACAACCGCATAAAAAGGTATCTGTTTCAAAGGAGCTGAGGGAATGAACCGCTGTTTCAATAGATTTTATACCCGAGGCTGCACCGGCAGAAAGGGTGAAGCAGGGTCCGCCCAGTTTAAATTCCCTGGCTATTCTAGATGCCACTATGCCGCCAAGGGCACCAAGGGTCCTGTTAAAATTGAGTGGAGGGCTGATTTTATCCCTAAGACTATTGTCATTTTCATGGAGTTTCCACCGCAGGAAAAAATCCGTTGATCCAAAATCAAATTCAATACCAATTGCACAACCTGTTTTTATTCGAATAGGATCTGTTTTAAGGGGCCTGGGACGAATATTAGCATCTTCCAATGCTCCCTTTGCAGTCTTAAGCATTATCAGGTGCTGGGGCAGGATATCTTCCATCTGATTAGGGGGAATATGGAATTCACCAAGACCCAGTGAAAATTCATCCAGAAAATCACAGGGTCTGATTTTTGTTTCGGGATTCAAATGCCAGGTCCTTCGCCACCTGGGTCCTGGTACTTGAAGATCTGGTTTGTTTTTTCCAAATACCAGGCCTTTGAATTCATCCAGGTTTTTTGCACTATTGGAAAAGGTCTCCATTCCAACAATGGCAATGGGCAGGGTTTTCAACTTTGGCGAATCAATATTTTCCTGTACAAAATGCATGGATGGTTTGTTCTGAAACTCTTCCACCAGAATATGGGCATTAATACCGCCAAATCCAAAGGCAGATATGCCTGCTTTTCGGGTGGTTTTTAAATGATCTGTCTGCCAGGGTTCAGGATTTGTCTGGACCTGGATATTTGAGTGATTCAAAGGACTGTTTCTGGGTGGGGCAATAAAGTTCAGAGAAGGGGGAAGAATACCTTTTTCCAGGGACATGACAGTCTTAATAAATCCAGCAGCACCTGCTGCGGTGAGCAGATGTCCGACCATGGACTTTACCGATCCAATGGCCAGATTTTTTTTCGGACATTCATAATGATCCAGCAGTGTTTTTATACTGTTTACCTCCACCTGATCACCAACGGGAGTTCCTGATCCATGGCACTCCATGTACTGAATCTCAGCGGGAGACCAGCCAGCCTGTTCATAGGCCGATGTCATGGCCCGAATCTGGCCTTCCGAGGCAGGAGCCACCAGATTCCCCTCAAGGTCATTGGAAACTCCAGCACCTGTGATAACAGCATGGATGGTATCATGGCAGGCCAATGCATCCTCCAGCCGTTTTAAAATAAGGATTCCTGTTCCTTCCCCCACCACCAGCCCATTGGCATTTCTGTCAAAGGGGGAGCAGCATCCTGTAGGAGACAGGGCCTGGAGCTGTGTAAACCCCACCTGGGTATAAAGGGAATCCGGTCTGGAAACCCCGCCTGCCACCATGACATCTGCTTTTTTCAAACTCAGGTGTTCACAGGCAAGCTTAATGGCAAATAAAGAAGATGCGCAGGCTGCATCCAGGGTAAAACTACCCCCGTTCAAACCCATGGCCCTTGCCAGGATAGCTGCAGGGGCCGATACAACAGAAGATCTGGAAGCATCGGCTGCCACAAAGGATCTAGGCTGTTTCTGGCAGAGGATTTCCCAGGAAATTCTGGAGGAAGTATCAGTGGGAAGAGCAATGGCTGCCAGAATAACGCCGGTTCGTTTCTCAAGGGCAGGGGTCATGCAACAGGAGGAGATGGCCCTGCGGCCGGCATCAAGTACAAGGTGGTGGACCGGATCAAGACTTGCCAGAAGATCCTTGTCTACTTTGTATCCCCAGGGGTCAAAACTAAAATCCGTTATCAGGCCGGC
>JAOZST010000280.1:0-3452 GCA_029939535.1 Desulfobacteraceae bacterium
TCCGGAATATCAGGTAAGCAGGCTGAAGGAAATGGGTGCCTGGTTGAAAACAAACGGAGAGTCGATCTATAATACCCGTACCAGTCCCTGGTTCTGCGAAGAGACAATTTTTGGTCAAAACGTTTTCTATACTCAGAGCAAAAATGAAAAATATACTTACGCAATTTGCCTGAAACTTGATGGCGAGAATCTGCTTCTCTCAAAGGCAAGGGCCAAACCTGACAGTGAAATCAGAATGCTGGGTTATGACAAACCACTTTCGTGGGTGAATTTACCCTGGGGACTGACCGTCCACCTGCCGGAGGAATTTCAGGAGAAGGAGACGCGTTTGGGTGAACATGCCTGGGTAGTCAGGTTTGAACCGGAAGCAGCAATTCAATCAAAAAATATGCAGGATGAATAAGATGAAGAAGAGCAAGTATTCCCGGCGAAATTTTCTGTCAGTTTTAGGTTTAAGCAGTGCAGCGGTTGCCACCTCTGCTTATCAGCCAATTGTATTAGATAACAAGTTATTTGGAGGGAAATCCATGGACAAAAAAACATTAAGCGATTTTGTGGAGATTGTGCGATACAGAAAGGATGAAGTCGATGAATTCCTTGATGACACTCTTCCAAATTGGGGTAAATTCGATACAGAACTGGGTT
Source organism: Desulfobacteraceae bacterium (assembly GCA_029939535.1). Taxonomy (GTDB): domain Bacteria; phylum Desulfobacterota; class Desulfobacteria; order Desulfobacterales; family Desulfobacteraceae; genus NBML01. The sequence continues at coordinate 646 of JAOZST010000280.1, forward strand.
ATACAGTCCGGACATTTAGCCGGCGCGATGGAATTGATGGTTCAAACACGATTCACTCTCTTGCTGACACAGGCATACAGCGCAGACAGGTGAATTATGCGACAGAGCCTTGCAGAATAAATACATATGGCGATAGTTTCACGATGTGCTCGCAATGCAATGATGGCGAGACATGGCAGGAATTCATGGCAGCACATATTCGGGAACCGGTTCGCAATTTTGGTGTTGGCGGTTATGGTGCATACCAGGCATATCGCAGGATGCGCCGGGTGGAAAAAACCAGTCTGGATGCAAAGTATCATATATTGAACATTTTTACGGACGACAACTATCGTAATCTGGATCTTGCCAGATGGGTTCGTAATTCCAGGGCCCGTGAGACAATAAGAGGTGGTAAATTCAATATGATACACGCGAATCCCTGGTGTCATTTACGATGGAATGCAGACATTTTAACTTTTGATGAAATTGAAAATCCCTGCAACACAAAGGAATTATTATACAAATTCTGTGATAAGGATTTTGTCTATGATTTGCTGGAGCATGATTTTATGACACAAATTGCTCTTGCACGGGCAGGATACCAGGTGAGTGATTTAGAGTTGTTGCAGTCAAACGCTGACAGCTTAAATCTGGATCTGAATTTTTCTGATGCAAATGATTGTCTGGAGCAATGCAATAGCCTGGCCTGGATTCTTGCCCAGAAAGCATCACTGCACACTGTAGATCTACACAGGAAATATTGCGAGGAGAATGATAAAAAACTCATCGTTTGCACCTCTTACACAATCGGTGAGGTAGAAAAGGCATGCTCAGGTGAAGCGCGCAATAATGATATCCTGTTTGACGGACTGCAATCCTGTGGTTTACCATTTGTTGACGGATTGGAAATCCACAAAGAAGATTATAGGAATTTCTCATGTAAGCCGGCTGATTATGCTGCCCGATTCTATGTTGGACATTATGCCCCTTCAGGAAACTTCTTTTATGCAAATGCATTGAAGAATACAGTTATTGATGTTCTGGACCCAAAACCTCCTGCATATAAAGGCGTGCTAAAAAGCAGTTTAGAAGTAGAAAAACAATTATTATGAAAAAGAACAAACATAAATCATTCTACAACTATTTGTTAATTATCAATATAGCATTGTTTACTATGATATGTGATATTACCAATGCTCAAACAGTAAATAAAGAGAGAGCCTTTAATGGAGTTTATGAAAACGAATATCTGAACCAAATCGCCTTTCCCATGGGAGGAATTGGTGCCGGTATGATTTGTCTTGAAGGAACCGGTGCAATTTCACATGTTTCTTTGAAACATCAAATGGATTTTTTTAACGAGCCGGCAGCGTATGCTGCTATTTGCATTAAAGGTGATGAAAACATCGCCAAAGTGCTTGAAGGTCCAATACCAGACAGGAAAATTTTTGGCGATCCGGGTAGCGGATTGGGGTCGCCACGTACAACTTATGGTTTGCCCCGATTTGAATCGGCAACATTTTTATCCAGATTTCCTTTCGGCCAGGTTTCATTATCCGACAAAGAAATTCCTTTGGATGTGAAACTTACAGGCTGGAGTCCTTTTATCCCTAATAATCCTGATGCCTCCAGTTTACCGCTTGCAGGTCTTGAGTACAATTTTGTGAATAATTCCGATAAAACCGTGGAGGCTGTATTTTCTTATAATACACCTAATTTTATAAAGGCAAAGCAAGAAAAGGGTGCATTACCTACCGATGCTATTCTTTCAATGGATAAAGGGATAATTCTGTACCAGGGGGCTATACAAAAATATCCGGTAAAAGAATTCTACAACAATTCGAAGTTTACCACAAAAACTCCCGACTCAGATAGGGCTGTTCCCGGATTATTGGCAGAGTATTACTCAAATATGGAGTTCAAAGGTAAGCCCATACATACTGTTGTTAATGAATCTGTTAATCAGGCATTTAAAGGATTTGTAAAACCCGGTTTCCCGGCAAAGGAATTTTCAGCACGCTGGACAGGGCAAATTACTGTGGATGAAACAGCTGAATATAAGTTTGCTGTTTCCGGCGATGATGGTTATCGTTTATACATTAATGATGAACTGGTGATTTCAAAATGGTTTCAACAAGCCGAAACACTTACTACAAAAAATGTAAAACTCGAACAGGATAAAATCTATAATGTAAGGCTTGAGTATTTTCAGAATACGGGTGGTGCTGCAATTCGGTTTGGATATGGCATCTCCGAAAATTTGAACGATAATAATAGTGGAGAAGCCTCTTTAGCTTTGTTTGTTGATGATGAAAATGTTGTGATTGACCACTCCTGGTTTAAAGGTGGCTGGTGGGATCCAATGACTCTAACATGGAGTAATATTCAAAATGCACAGCTTGTGGATAATCCACCTCAGGAAGGATCGAGCAAAGGTGCTTCATTATTTATTCCATTTACATTAAAACCGAATGAACAAAAGACTATTAGGCTAAAGCTTGCATGGTATGTGCCGGGATCAAAACTTGCTTCAGGTACTCCTGACCCGGAGTGTGTGGATGATGCTTATTGTTCAACAGATACATATTACACACCCTGGTATGCCGGTCGGTTTAAAAACAGTAGTGAGCTGGTCTCTTATTGGAAAGAGAACTATGATATGTTACGGGAGAAATCAAAGTTATTCTCCAATACATTTTATGATTCTGATCTGCCGGCAGAAGTTATTGAGGCAGTTGCTGCTAATCTGACTATTTTAAAATCTCCCACGGTTCTCAGACAAACAGATGGTAAATTATGGGCATGGGAAGGTTGTCGCGACGATG
>JAOZST010000281.1:0-3438 GCA_029939535.1 Desulfobacteraceae bacterium
GCAGGTCCTGGACATTATTCTCTGTGGGTTTTCCCCCAGGAGAATCTGTATTTTGTTCAAAAATTTTGTTGTTGCCGTTTTTCCAGAATCTTTTAATGAAATTATCCCTGCCTGAACCAGCCCGGTAAAATTTATATCGGATGGGATTTTTTGAGTGGTAATCCTGGTGATACTCTTCTGCTTTGTAAAAGGTCGCGGCTGGAATCACTTCAGTGGCAACGGGTTTATCAAAAATATTTGATCTATCAATTAGATCAATTAACTCCCTGGCCTGGATTTTTTGATTCTCTGTGTGGAAAAACACGGCTGACCGGTATTGGTTTCCCCTGTCCACAAAGGATCCCTGGCCATCTCCGGGATCTATCTGCTGGAAAAAAAGCTTAACTAGGGTTTTATAGGATACAATACCAGGATCATAGGTGATCTGGATTGCTTCATAGTGCCCTGTGCTGCCGGAAGATACCTGTTCATAGGTCGGGTTTTCTTCAGGACCTCCTGTATATCCTGATATTACATCCAACACCCCGTCAAGTCCTTCAAAGGCAGATTCAACACACCAGAAGCATCCTCCTGCAAAGGTTGCTGTTTCAATTTTATCTTGTTTCATTAATTTCTCCCCAGGTTTTGTACCAAGTCCAATATTAGCAAATACAAGCATTCCCCCAATTAGAATAAACGCCATGGACAAAAAATATATGGTTGGTGATTTCATGGCCACCCCGTTAAAATAAGTTATGCCTAACTTTAGTATAGACATTAAAGATGGAATGACAAGTGTCAGGGATGCAGATTTTCAATAGGTCTGGTTTTGATTTACCGGATTTTAATTTGCCGGATTTCAGCTTTCGTAGGAGGCTGATTGAGAAGAAATTCCCCTGGCAAGGGTGGTCTGGATCTGGTCAAGCACCTTGCAGTAGTCATGGCATTTGGGGAGTTCTTTTTTATCTTCGCAGCTCAGACAGGGACTTCTGGTTAAATAACCAATTTCAAAATCAAACAGATCTCTTTTAATTGAATTGTTCATATTCATTATTGTCGTTAAGTTAACTAATGACAATTGTATATCAAATCCACAAGGGCATAGTCAATATCCAACCATGGGGTTATGAAAAAGAATTGACTTTGCATGTGGTTTTTTCAAGAAACAGGTCAAGTTTTATTTATTGACTTTTTTGGGATATAAATCATTATGGTACAAAAATTTTTGATCCTTTGAGGAGTCATTTTTAAAGGGGGAGACACTCTTTTTCAATAAAATATTTTCAGGATGAAAAGGAAAAACTGATGCAGAAACAAATGACCGGGACAAATACATTGACCAATGTTCAGTTTGAAATAGCCAGGTGGTCAATATTTGCCATACTTATTTTGACATATATTCTGGTCTATTTTCATAGAATGGCCCCTGGTGTTGTTTCGGAATTTTTAATGGCTGATTTTCATACAACCGGAACAAGGCTTGGAACTCTTTCAGCCATCTATTTCTTTATCTATGCTTTTATGCAGATACCTTCAGGGGTTATTGCAGATACATTGGGGACACGCACATCCATAATTTGTGGCAATCTTATTGCTGGATTGGGTTCTATTACCTTCGGGCTTGCCCAGTCCTTTGAAATGGCCTGTATGGGCAGGTTTTTTGTAGGATTAGGCGTATCAGTCGTGTTTGTAAGTATAATGAAAAACAATTCTGTCTGGTTCCATGAAAAAGTATTTGGTATTATGAGCGGATTAACCCTTTTGTTTGGTAACCTTGGATCAGTACTGGCTGCAGGCCCCCTGGCCGGTCTTTTATCTAATTTCGCCTGGCGCAGTATTTTTATGGGTATTGGTGCTGTATCACTGATACTTGCCATCTTTAGTTTTTTTATTGTTAAAAACAAACCGGAAGATTTGGGGTTTATATCACCAAATATTTATAAAGTTTCTGAGAATAATAAGCCAATGCCCGGAAACTGGCTGCAGAACCTGAAAAGTGTAATTATAGTACTCAGAATATGGCCTGGCTTCTGGGTGCAATTTGGCATGATTGGTGCTCTCTATTCCTTTATGGGCCTGTGGGGAGTTCCCTATTTAAGGGATGTCCATGGTCTGGGCCGGGAATATGCTGCTGATCATATGACTGTCATGCTTTTGAGTTTTGCATTGGGAGCCTTTTTTTTCGGGTGGTTTTCAGATAAGATCGGCAAACGAAAACCTCTGCTTGTATTAAGCGTTATCCTGTATGCTATTTTATGGATTTTATTTATGTATACGCCCTGGTCACCCGGTATAGCAGGCTTTATCCTCTTTGGATCTCTGGGCTTTGCAGGCTCTGGTTTTGTACTTACCTTTGCTGCTGCCAAGGAAATTATTCATCCTGAACTTTCAGGAATGGCTGTCAGTGTGGTTAATACCGGTTGTTTTATCGGGACAGCCCTTATGCAGCCTCTTTTTGGATATATAGCCGACCTAACCTGGGCAGGTGCCATTGACAAAGGTATTCGTGTCTATTCTGCAACTGATTACCATAATGGGTTTATTGCAATGCTGGTATTTGCGATAATTGCTGTAATCGGGGCATTTCGGGTAAGAGAAACAAATTGCCGTAACAATTATATATAAAAAAAGCCCAGGCTTTAGCCTTGTAAGATTTATGAACAAATGAGAAATAGAAAAAAAATCGGGATGAATCGATTAATTTTCGGGTCTCATTACCATATGGTAGCAATTCTCGGTGACAAATATCTTTTAAAGGTAGTCCTTGAAGAATTTTAATAAGTTATTGGAAAATAATAATAATAACCCGTTCCGGCCTGTTTACCTTAGATTCGCTGGTTTGTATCAGATTGACAATCTCTAATCCAGCTGCACTAAACTGCAAAAACTCCGGTCCAGTAGGTCCTCAAACAGTTTGCAGTTCTATACGTTCCGCTGGGCAAGAGATTGTAACAAGCTGATACAAGATATCGCTCATTCCAAGGCAAACAGCCCTGCACTGGCTACTGTGGTTTCTCGCACATTGACCCCTCTTCTTTCAAGCACCAGAAAATAAAAGAAGATAACACACTGATCCCAGCATCCTCATTTATATATGGTAAAAATAGTGCTCTACAGGCTTTTACGGAATACACGATTCGATGAACCATTGCCGATCTTGAAGGGCAAAAACAGATCTGCCGGCAGGATTTGATGGAAGCAATCCAGTATAAAAGCTTTGACAGAAGAATTAATCTTGAGTTCAAGTAGGGGAATATTTTTTATATAATATTGAATTGATTATCTGCGTGATGAATAAAATTTATCCCAAACACAAGATATTGTGTGACTGTTATGCAGAGGACCCCAAGACTGTTAATAATAGTCTTCCCGATGACAGGATAAATTATGGGAGAGGACTATGAATACAAGTCCTCGCTTTTTGGTACCGGGACCGACCCCGGACTTATACCATATATA
>JAOZST010000282.1:0-1132 GCA_029939535.1 Desulfobacteraceae bacterium
TAAAAATAGTGGCAATATTTACCCATTGAAGATTTACTGGATACTGCTGAACATAATTATTATCATCCACAAATTGCTTTTATTGGAATAAAAAAGGCAGGTGGCACCAATCATCCCAGGCGGTCTCCATTGAATAAAACTGGACACACAGGCATATTAGAATCAAAGCAGAAAGTTAATGGTATAAAAATTGCTTTTTTAAATACCCTGACACGCTTAATGGGGTGGTATTCTTTTCCGGCTATAATAAAAAATACAAAAAAAGAGGGGGTTTCTTGATAGACATATGTCGAAAATGTTATTCAAAGAACACATCCTGTTGTACTCTCAAACCTGGAAACAATGAAAAAATGATGGTGCCCCCAGTTTCAGAAGCCGAAATTCAACAGATTCTCAATTTTTCAGGAAAGAAAAGGCTTGATATCTTTGAAAACAAAAACAATTCGACTTTTTATATCAATCAGATGCTGAATCTTTTCCCAAACATGGAAACATCAATTTCTAAAGCATTCCCTGAAAATGGCAGGCACTTTGAACTTAGAACAACCAATCATGCCTGTACACTTTTAGGTATCAACGGATGTGTTTTGCCCAAGGAAATTAGGCCCCATTTCTGCAGGATTTATCCATTCTGGTTTTTTGAAGATGAACCCCACATTTTCCAAGATTCTGATTGTCTTGCTTTGGAAAGCAGCAATACAATCGCTGAGGTGTTTCTTTCCCTGGGAACAAATCCTGAATTCCTGAAACAGATTTATTCACAGATTTTACAGGACTGGGGACTTTCCCGTTCCATGTCACAGGTAAAAATGAAACTTTCTTTGTAATATACATTTTATGGCACCTTCACTCCCCTGGAAATATTACCCTTGCCAATATCCTGTTTTTTCGGCACAATATCAGTAAAACTTGAACTTTAAAAAGGGATCTTTCCATCTTAAAAGCTTATGAATCTTGCTAATAAAAAAATTCTAGTCACCGGGGCAGACGGTTTTATAGGCTCCCATCTCACAGAAAAACTTGTAAAAAAAGGGTGCCAGGTAAAAGCGTTTATTTTTTATAATTCTTTTAATTCCTGGGGCTGGCTGGATCATTCGCCAAAAAATATAAAAGAGCAGGTGGAAATTTTTGC
>JAOZST010000282.1:1142-3383 GCA_029939535.1 Desulfobacteraceae bacterium
TTTTTGCCGGCGATGTTCGCGACCCCTTTGGTGTAGGTAAGGCCTCTGAGGACTGTGATATTATTTTTCATCTGGCAGCACTCATTGCCATCCCCTATTCATACCATTCCCCGGCCACCTATATTGATACTAACATCAAGGGAACCCTGAATATAATGCAGGCGGCCAGAAACCATGATATTGAAAAGATAATACATACATCCACCAGTGAGGTTTATGGTACTGCCAGGTTTGTGCCCATAACTGAAAAACATCCCCTGCAGGGCCAATCTCCCTACTCTGCCTCCAAAATAGGAGCAGATCAGATAGCTTGGTCATATTTTACATCATTTGACCTGCCCGTTGCAATTATCCGCCCTTTTAACACCTATGGCCCAAGGCAGTCCCTCCGTGCTGTAATCCCCACCCTGATTTCTCAAATTGCCGCTGGAAACAAAAAAATAAAATTAGGCGCCCTCACCCCCACAAGGGATTTCAATTTTGTGGATGACATTACCGAGGCCTTTATAAAAATTGCTGAATCTGACAATACAATAGGTCAAACAATGAATGCCGGCAGCAATTTTGAAGTATCCATTGAAGATGCGGCAAAAATAATTGCCCAGCTGATGAATATAAAAATAGAAATCATATCAGATGAAGCAAGGCTGAGGCCTGAAAAAAGTGAAGTCAACCGTTTATGGGCAGACAACAGCAGAATAAAAGAATTGACTGTCTGGCAGCCTGAATACGCTGGGATCAATGGTTTTAAAAAAGGTCTTAAACACTGCATTGAATGGTACTCGGATCCAAAAAACCTTTCCATGTTCAAAACTGATATCTATAACATATAATATCCTCTGACCATGGAAAAATGGACATCCAGGTGGTAAATACTAGTATAAATCAGAATAAGGTTTAAATTCCACATGCTTTCTCAAAAAAAAATATTTATTATAGCTGAAGCCGGCGTCAATCATAACGGCTCCCTCAGCATTGCAAAAAAACTTATTGAAAAGGCAGCCCAGGCAGGTGCGGATGCAGTGAAGTTTCAAACATTTACAGCCAAAAATCTTGTCAGTCCCAATACCCCCAAAGCAAATTACCAACTGAAAACAACATCCTCCTCTGAAACTCAATTCGAAATGATCCAGCACCTTGAAATTGACAAAAACGCCCACAAAGCCCTTATGGATCATTGCCGGAAAAACAATATCATGTTCCTTTCAAGTCCTTTTGATCTGGAAGGGATCGACCTGCTGTATGAATTAGGTCTCAGCATGTTTAAAATCCCTTCAGGAGAAATTACAAACCTGCCCTATTTGAGGAAAATAGGAAGCCTGGGAAAACAAATAATCCTCTCAACCGGAATGGCAACCCTTGATGAAATAAAAGCCGCAGTCCATGTTCTTACAAAAGCGGGAGCTAGCAAAAAATCAATTGCAATTTTACACTGCAACACTGAATACCCCACTCCCATGCCCGATGTGAATTTACTTGCCATGAAAACAATCCAAGCTGCTTTTCCCAGCATGCAAATCGGATATTCCGACCACACCCTTGGTATTGAAGTTCCTATTGCCGCCACTGCCTTGGGTGCCAGGGTCATTGAAAAACATTTTACCCTGGACAGGGCCATGGAGGGACCTGACCAGGGTTCCTCTTTGGAGCCGAATGAGCTTGCGCAAATGGTAAAAGCCATAAGAAACATTGAAATGGCACTGGGAAATGGTGTAAAGAAACCATCGCCCTCAGAAAGGCCCAATATTGCAATAGCAAGAAAAAGTATTATCGCAGCTGCAAACATTAAAAAAGGAGAAGTGTTTACAGAATTAAACTTGACTACCAAAAGACCCGGTACAGGAATTAATCCCATGTCTTGGGACGGTGTAATTGGTCAAAAAGCTTGTCGTAATTTTTTGATTGATGAGTTAATTGAATAAAAAGTCAGAAGAAAAAATCTTTATTAGCAATAGTATAACTTTTCATGGTGCCTATATCCCCATAGCATAGATTATTGTGAAAAGTATAAATTCTTCCCAGATAATTTGGTAACACTTCTGTACTGAAATCCAATTCTTGTTTGCCAAGACTTTCCAAAAAATCAAAAATAGAGGGTTCAAGAATATAAACTGCACCGTTGGCAAGATTCCCTGGAGGGTTGCTCACTTTTTCGTGAAAAGCACAAACCACATTATCCTGATCAAGTTGTTAGCGCCGGTGTTCAAGGCCACCACCTTTGGCGATGACGGACCGCCCCCC
>JAOZST010000283.1:0-3378 GCA_029939535.1 Desulfobacteraceae bacterium
TCTAAAGTAAAAATTGAAAAATTAAATGCTGTTTATAAATTTGATGTAGCACTGGCTGAACTGCTTGAAGTATGCGGCCTGAGTCAAACCTATGAAGACTATCAGCAAAACGATGATGTGGAGGTTCAGTTTTGAAAATCGTATCAAATAAATTACTCTTGTTCCTGTTTTTGGTGGTGATCATCGGTGTCTACACCATTGCAGGATATTTTATTATTTCTCCAGAACCGCTTATTATCCAGGGTGAGGTAGAAGCCGCCCAGATAAGGGTTTCATCCAAAATAGCAGGGCGGGTTGAGACCCTGCATATCAAAGAAGGCAACAGTGTCGAAAAAGGGCAACTTCTTGTGAGCATTGAAAGCCCTGAGATAGATGCAAAATTAAAACAGGCAAAAGCGGCCAAAAGAGCGGCAACTGCCCAAAAAACAAAAGCCGACAAGGGAACGCGCAAGGAAAAAATAATATCTGTCCGAAATATGTGGTTAAAAGCAAAAGCGGCTGAAGACCTGGCTGAAAAAACATATAAAAGAGTCAAAAACCTTTATGAAGACGGCGTTCTCCCGGCTCAAAAAATGGATGAGGCAAAGGCACAGTACATAGCTGCCCAGAGAACCAGGGAAGCTGCAAAAGCAAACTTTGATATGGCTACCCGTGGTGCGCGGCAGGAGGATAAAACTGCTGCCGAAGCAATGATGAATAAAGCGGAAGGTGCGGTTGCAGAAGTTGAAGCTTATTTAAAGGAAACCCAGCTTTCGGCACCATTAAAGAGTGAAGTGGCAAACATTGTTCCAAAGGTTGGCGAACTGATCACACCTGGATTTCCCATTGTAACGCTTGTTGACCTTGAAGATGTTTGGGTAACCTTTAATTTACGGGAGGATCTTCTGTCCGACATCAGGATGGGCAGTGTGATTACAGCAAAATTTCCTGCACTGGGCAACAGGGAAATTAAACTGAAAATTAATTATATCACAGCGCTGGGTCAATATGCGACCTGGCATGCCACAAAAGCATCTGGTGATTTTGATCTGAAAACATTTGAAATCCGGGGAATTCCCATGGAAAAAGTAGAAGGACTTCGTCCGGGGATGAGTGCTCTTGTTGCCTGGAATTAAAAATGTGTTCATAAGAGAGCTTCAGAGGATGACAACCAGACCTTTGTATCTGCTCATTACAATTATACTTCCCCTGGCTTCTTTTTTTATTTTTTGGACTATCTTCAAGTCAGGTGTGCCGGCTAATCTTCCGATTTCAGTATATGATGGGGATAATACCCAAACCTCAAGACGCATATCAAGAATGCTGGATTCAACCTCACTTTTAGACGTTGCCCAGAAAGTAACAAGCATTGATCAAGGAAAAACATTGATGCTCAGGGGAGATAGTTATGCGTTGGTTGTTTTACCGAAAAATATGGAAAAAGATATTTTAAGAGGGCAATCCCCCGAGATTATTAATTTTTATAATAACGAATTTTTGCTCATCGGCAGCCTCATAAACAAGGATATCACCACGGTCATAAAAACGATTTCAAAGGGCTTGAATCTGTCAATGCGACAGAAGAAAAATGAAATGACCACGGCAGCCATGGCACATATCGAGCCTCTGTCCATAAAAAAACATGTTCTTTTTAACCCTTATCTAAATTATTTTTATTACCTGACAGGAACCCTTCAACCCACAATGCTCCAGATTTTTATTATCATTATGACCATCTTTGCGTTTGGTATTGAACTCAAAGACAGGACTGCCGGGGAATTATTTGAGACAGCCAATGGAAATCTGGCTGCAATTATAGTGGGAAAGCTGCTTCCCTACTCCATTATTTATATCCTGCTCGGACTGTTTATGAATATCTATCTTTTCAGGATTCCAGGATTTCCATTCAGGGGGAATATGGCCGTTCTGGTGCTGGCAACAATATTATTTGTTTTTGCCTATCAGGCTATTGGTGTTCTTATTATATCGGTGACTGCCAATCTACGGATGTCGCTGAGTATGGCAGGTTTTTATTCAGCAACGGCTTTTGCCTTTGGAGGGGTGACCTTTCCTGCCATGGGAATGCCTCTGTTGGCCAAAATCTGGAGCAGTATTCTACCATTGACTCATTACATTAAAATTTTTGTAGATCAATCCATGAAAGGTGTCCCCTTATCGGTCAGCATACCTGATCTATGTTATCTCTCGTTTTTTATTATAGCCGGGTTCACACTCTCCTGTTTCAGGATAAAAAAAATATTCGTAGAACCGCTCTACTGGGGGAGATCATGAAACAAATTTTCCAGGTATGGATCAATGAATACCGAATTATTTTTTCAGATTTCGGCATCCTGCTCATCTTTTTTGGTGCCATCCTAATATATCCGTTTTTCTATCCGCTCCCATATACGAATGAAGTGTTAAAAGATGTGCCTGTAGCTGTTGTTGATATGAATCATTCCCAGCTCAGCCATAAACTGACACGGATGATTGACGCAAACGAATTAATAAATGTGGTTACAAAAGTATCTACCTTTGACCAGGCAAAAGCATTCCTTATAAAAGGAGATATCGGTGGAATTGTTTATATCCCGCTGGATTTTGAGAAACAAGTACTAAAAGGAAAACAGGCTTCTATTTCAGTTTATTCAGATGCCAGTTATTTTTTAATATACAAACAGGTGCTATCCGGTGTTTATCAGTCCGCAGGTACGTTTTCAGCCGGTATTGAAATTAAGCGAATGATGATGGCCCGGGGTGTCATGGAAGAACAGGCTCTTTTGGCCCGTGATCCCTTACCACTGATATCTTTTCCACTCTTCAATGCCACCGGGGGTTACGCAACCTACGTGGTACCGGCGGTTCTTGTGCTGATGCTGCAGCAAACCCTGCTCATCGGTGTTGGTTTACTGTCCGGAACTCAGAGAGAAAAGGGATTTAATAAAAATATTGATCATCGGTCAGTCAGTATCGTATCTCTGGTCCTGGGTAAAGCTTTATCCTATTTTTCGATCTATATGGTTCATGTGATATATCTTTTTGGTATATTATTTCGATTTTATCACTTTCCGCAAAGGGGGAATCCCATGGATCTTATGTTATTCATTATTCCCTACCTTTTTGCATCTATCTTTCTGGCACAGGCTATTTCCGGTTTCTTTAAAAATAGGGAAATTTCCATGATTATACTATTATTTTCATCAATGCCAGCACTTTTTCTATCTGGATTTTCATGGCCTAAAGCATCAATACCTGACTGGTTGAATTATCTTGCAATACTGCTGCCTTCCACTACAGCCATTGATGGCTTTCTAAGAATCAACCAGATGGGAGCATCGCTGAAAGATGTAGGGTTCAACTGGGGTGTCCTTCTTGGACTTACGGTCGTCTATTTTATGG
>JAOZST010000284.1:0-3362 GCA_029939535.1 Desulfobacteraceae bacterium
CAATAGAAAATGGATGCAGGGTATAATAATGATATCTTCCCTGCAAAGAATCACCTCCGCGTCGAAAGATATTAAGACGGGCACTGCCTCCAAGAAAGACCATCTTTTCATTGAGGTCTTCTATTATATTTTCAGTTAGATATCTGGGTTTTATATTCATGTTCGTATTGTAAGGCTAAAAATTTTAATGTCAAGTATTTTGTATGCGCATACAAAATACTTGACATTGTTTTGTATGCACATACAAAATGGTACTTTGGGGTCAGGCTTCCTTTATTGTACTTATTTTTATGGAATATGATCATCATACATACGGGGCTTTGACCCAGATAAGTCATTGTTTTTTTTATATATTCATGATTTCAGCGCTGCGAAAGCAGTATGGGGTTTTTCCTGTATAGGTCATAAACAGTTTTGACACCTTTCCTCAGTGAAATTTCAGCTTTCCATCCCAAATTATCGATATTAGATACATCCAGGCATTTTAACGGTGTACCATTGGGTTTGGACTCATCAAATATAAGCTCACCTTCAAATTTGACTATTTTCCGGATTAATAAAGCAAGCTCTTTAATGGTAATTTCTTTTCCTGTACCAATATTGTAAAGAGGTTGGTTTTTGAAAGTATCATCAGAAAAGCTTTTATTCATGATGAATATACAGGCATCAGCCAGATCATCCGCATGGAGGAATTCTCTCTTGGGTGTTCCAGTGCCCCAAACTGTAACAGATACAGCCTTTTTCTCTTTTGCTTCATGAAATTTCCTGATCAGGGCCGGCAAAACATGAGAGGTTTGAAGATCAAAATTATCATTAGGCCCATACATGTTTGTTGGCATAACCGGAATAAATTTTGTATTGTATTGTCTGTTATATGACCAGCACATCTCAATGCCTGCTATTTTTGCTAAGGCATAAGGTGAATTGGTTGGTTCCAGGGGACCTGTCATTAAGTGTTCTTCTTTCATGGGCTGGGGGCAGTGTTTGGGGTAGACACAGGAAGAACCCAGGAAGAGCAGTTTTTTAACCTTGTGAACATAGGATTGATGGATGATGTTGTTCTGGATCATCAGGTTCTGGTAAATGAAGTCTGCCGGGTAGGTGCTGTTGGCCATGATACCGCCTACTTTGGCAGCAGCTAAAAATACATAGTCGGGTTTGTTTTGTTTAAAGTATGTGGCTACGGATTGGGTGTCTAACAGTTCCAATTCTTCATGGCTTGGTGTCAGCAGGTTAGTGTAGCCTTTTTTTGTAAGATGACGGATCAGGGCTGAGCCCACAAGGCCTCTGGGACCGGCAATAAATATTTTGGCGTCTTTTTCCATAATTACTCGTTATATTCAAAGGTGTTAAAGCCGTGTGTCTGGCAGAGGTGGTCTTTTTTTGCATCAATGAGGTCTTCTTTTACCATTTCTGTTACCAGTTCCCGGAAGGTAATCTCAGGTGTCCAGTTTAGTTTCTCTTTGGCTTTGGTTGGGTCGCCCAACAGGGTTTCTACCTCTGTGGGTCTGAAATATTTTGGATCTACGGCTACGATTGTTTTGCTGGTTTCTGTATCGATGCCTTTTTCATTGATGCCTTTGCCCTGCCAGTCGATGTTTATGTTCAGCTCTCTGGCGGCTGTGTCTACAAAGTCTCTGACAGAATATTGTTTACCTGTGGCAATGACAAAGTCTTCGGGTTTGTCCTGCTGAAGCATGAGCCATTGCATCCTGACATAGTCTTTGGCGTGGCCCCAGTCACGTTTGGCATCCATGTTGCCCAGGAAGAGGCAGTCCTGGAGGCCGAGGCTGATGCGGGCCAGAGCACGGGTGATTTTACGGGTAACAAAGGTTTCTCCACGAAGGGGGGATTCATGGTTAAAGAGAATGCCGTTGCAGGCATAGATGTTATAGGCTTCCCTGTAGTTTACCGTAATCCAGTAAGCATAGAGTTTTGCTGCGGCATAGGGGCTTCTGGGATAAAAGGGTGTTTTTTCGGTCTGGGGTGTTTCCTGAACCTTGCCGTATAGTTCTGAGGTGGATGCCTGGTAGAATCTTGTTTTTTCTTCAAGTCCCAGGAGGCGTATGCCTTCCAGGAGCCGCAGGGTGCCAAGGGCGTCGGTGTCTGCGGTGTATTCCGGTGCTTCAAAGGAGACAGCCACATGACTCTGGGCTGCCAGATTGTATACCTCTTCTGGCTGGACCTGCTGGAGTATCCGGATCAGGTTGGTGGAGTCGGTCAGGTCGCCGTGGTGCAGGATGAAATTTCTTTCTTTTTCATGGGGGTCCTGGTAGAGGTGGTCGATCCGGTCTGTATTAAAGAGGGATGATCTTCTTTTGATGCCGTGGACCTCGTATCCTTTTTTGAGCAGAAATTCTGCCAGGTAGGCACCGTCTTGTCCTGTTATGCCTGTTATGAGTGCTTTTTTTATCATGGGGTCAGGCTTTCCTTATAGTACTTATTTTGTCTGGGCATAGTTCCGCACGGCGGGTTACAAATCACAATGCCTAAAAGGTAGAAAATAGTTTTATTATGCAACAAGTATGCCACTATTATGCCTTTGTAAAGCCTTTTCCCAAGCAATTGAGAAATTTTATTCTTTTCTAATAAAACTGCTAGGGAAAACCCTTAGAAAATTCTGGTGTGTCCTTGGCAAACAAATTGAATGTGAAAAAAAATTCATATTTCAGTACTTTTTCCATATAATTTATTATTTTTTGTTAACAAAATCACCGAAAAAATAGGTTTGCACATTTTTTAAACCTTGACATAATAGTTTGCCTGGAATATTTGCTCAAAATCACAAAATTATTTAACCGTTCAATAGTTTAAGGAAGGTCCCATGAATCCAGATGTCACCTCATATATAAATAACTATAAACAGGAAATGTTTGATCTTTTAGAAGAACTTGTATTGATCCAGAGCGGCTCCAGGAACAAAAAAGGGGTGGACCGGGTGGGAAAGCGGATTGCCCGGGAAATGGAAGCCTTTGGATTTTTCTGTGAATTCCAGGAAGAGACTGAATATGGAAACAATCTCATTGTCCGAAGCTGGAACCCCGGCCGGGATAATGATCTGGAAAACAATCAGGACAAAAAGCAGATCCTGATCACAGGACATATGGACACGGTATTTCCAGAAGACACGACCTTTAATTTTTACAAAGAAGATGGGGCCAGATGTTTCGGCCCTGGGGTGGCAGATATGAAAGGCGGCCTTGTGGTGGGTATATTTGCTTTAAAAGCCCTGGTCCATACTGGCCTTTTAGATAAAAACCCCATAAGTTTTATTTTTAATTCTGACGAGGAAATCGGTTCACCCTCCTCCAGGGGACTGATCCAGAGAGAGGCACAGAAAAGCCGCTTTGCCTATGTCCTTG
>JAOZST010000105.1:0-12563 GCA_029939535.1 Desulfobacteraceae bacterium
CGGATAAGGGCAATTCCCCTAATGGAATGAATATCATGAAAGACGGTTCCTGGGTACTGGGGGATGATTACCATACTGCACCGGTATGTTCTACCTGTCACATGGGATCATTTGTCAAACTCAATGGTGCCGTTGCCAAAAATACCCATAATGTGGGGGACAGGCTTTCATGGAATCTGAGAGCCCCTGTTTCTGCAAAATTGAACCGGGCTATTTTTACAGATGGAACCGTAGCAGATATTACCGGAGACATTGCTCCCCGCCCCGGCCAGACAGCCAAAACAAAAACCTATATCCGGGAAAATGACAGGCTCAAGAAAGTGATTGCTGAAAAAAGTATTAAGAGTGTTGTTTCCTGGCAGGAGAGGCGTGATACAATGCAGGGAGTCTGCAAATCCTGTCATGGTATCAACCATGTTAAAAATTTTTATGAGCAGCTGGATGATGTGGTGAAGCTGTATAATGATAAATTTGGTAAACCCGGTGTGAAACTGGTTAAAATGCTGAAAAAGGATGGTATCTGGGAAAATTCCGGATTCCAGCATAAAATCGGTTATACCTGGTTTGAAATCTGGCATCATGAAGGCCGGAGGGCCAGGATGGCTGCTGCCATGCAGGCCCCGGATTATACCCATTGGCACGGTTTGTATGAAATCTCCAGAAATTTCTATCATGAATTCCTGCCGGAAGTTCAGGAATTGGCAGATCATGCCGGTATGGGCGAAAAGTATCGCAATTATATTACCGAACTTCTGGCCCAGCCTGAACACATCTGGAAAAAAACCGGCGGCAGTGCTGAAACCATGAAATTAATCGAAGAAGAAAATAAATTAAGATATAATCAGTAAGAAACATTGTTTCCGGCAGGATGGCAAAACCAGCTTTCCTGCCGGATTTTTTTATTTTTAATTTAATAGTATAGGAATTTATATTTAGCCATCAGCCTTTAGCTAAGAGCAAACAGCTAACGGCTAAAAATTTGCGCAATAGCGCACTAAAAATGGGGAAAATGTTGAAAAAAATTATTTATGGAATCTGTTTGGGGATATTTTTTCTGTTTTCAGGATTGGCCCAGGCCAATGGACTGAACACATTGTTTGACCAGATTGAAAAGTTGAGAATAGAAAGGCAGGGGTATGTCCTGGGGGCAGTTTTGAATCAGGAACAAATGAAAACAGCTGCAGAAAATCCTGTTGATGCAGTCTCAAGAGATACCTTTAAATTCAAGGATGGCAATCTGTATGTGGTAGCACAGAAAACAAGTAACAGGGCGCTTGTTATTTATGAGCAGGTTAAAGATGCAACGCAGCAGAAAATTCAAGACCTTATCGGCGATTTATATATGAATTTTGACGAACCAACGGTTCTGGCCCACGATAAGGTGGTCTACTGGGCCTTTGGGAAACAAAGAAAAATAACTGCCACAGAGTTTGATACAGCAAGGCAGAACAAAAAAACACCTGATATAATTGCAACTATAAAATTTATCAGTGACATCAATATCATGGAAAAGATAAAAGAGTCTGCCCAGGGCCAGGCTTATTATATTATCAGCTCAGATCCTCTTCTGGAATTTTTTCAAGAATAAAAAAGATACTTTTACTGGCTTTTTCGGATTTATTTTATTCACAAAGGAATCTCTTGTATTTCAAATTATATTTGTGATAATTTCATCCAAGATGAATCAGAACAAAGAAAAAAACATCCTATCTGCTATAAATTCTTCCCAGAAGAAAATAAACCACTCACTTTTGCGAAAATTTGTTTTTGGAGTAATTATCATAATTGTTCCGATTCTTGGGCTCCTTTTTACCTGGATAGGCATTCGCATGTCCAGCCAGGGAAAACAGGAAACCATTGAAAAAGCAAGGATTATAGCAGATCAGATTATTCTTACCCGGCAATGGGTAACCGACTGTATGGGTGGTGTTTTTGTTAATGTAAACAGTTCAGGAGCCGATGATGTAAATTTTGTATTTAAAAAACAGATTTCTACCCCCCTTGATACTTATCAGTTTTTCACCCCTTCAATGGTAACCCAAAAGTTGTCCCAATACTCCTTTGAAACAAAGGCCTACCAGTTCAGGCTGTCCAGCCTTTCACCCATTAATGCAGAGAACTATCCCAATGCGTTTGAGAAAGAGGCTTTGCGCAGCTTTGCCATGGGCAGCAAATCAGAATATTATAAATTTACTGATCAAACCTTTGATTATATGACACCCCTGTATCACAGCAAAGGATGTTTAAAATGCCATGCCAATGACGGAATACTGAAAACCGGGATCATAGGAGGCTTGAGAGTAACAATCCCCTATTGGGATCAAAGGAGTGCTTTACAGAAAAACATATGGTTTCTGTCCATTGCCGGACTCTTGATCACCCTTTCCACCATCATTGTTCTGGTTTCTTTAATCCAGACCCTTATTGTAAAACCCATCAATAAACTGGAGGAAAAAAGTTGTCAGATTTCCTCTGGTGACCTGACAGCCCGGGTATCTCTTCACACCAATGATGAACTTGAAAAACTTGGATCAAGTTTCAATGTCATGGCTGAAAGTCTGATGCAGAACCGGGACAGTCTTGAAGAAAAGGTGGCAAAAGCAACCAAAGATCTTGCCCTTGCAAACCAGGATCTTTTAAAGCTTGATAAGCTCAAATCAAATTTTCTTGCCAATATGTCCCATGAATTAAGAACACCCTTGACTGCGGTCAGGGGCAGTATCGACTATCTTGAAAGAAAACTGACCAATCAGGAAGATAAAGAGTTTGTCAAAATTATTGAAAAAAATATATTACGGCTTACGCGGTTGATTTCAAATCTTTTTGATTTTACAAAACTTGAGGCAGGCACAATTGACTGGGAATTTGAAAAACAGGACATTCCGCAACTTGTCAGGGAAGTGATTGATATAATGACTCCCCAGGCCCTTGGGAAAAAAAATACAATTATATTGGATTGCCCGGAATATCTTGAAGCTGTTATTGATCTTGATAGGATGGAACAGGCCCTTGTCAACCTGTTGGACAATGCCATCAAATTCTCCAAAATCGGAGGCAAAATAAATATACAGGTTAAAACCGAAGATAATAATGTTCAAATTTCCATTGAGGATAAAGGAATGGGAATCCCCGGGGAAAATCTTGAAACTGTTTTTGAAAAATTTTACACTACAAATGAGCCTGGAATCAAAAATCAGGGTGCAGGCATGGGGCTTGCAATATCCAAAGCAATTATTAAAGCCCATAAAGGCAGGATCAGTGTTGAAAGTGATCCTGGAATATCCACCACCTTTTATATTACTCTTCCCAGGGGAGAATAAGATTTTAAATGACAGCACCCATTAAAACTATTCTGATTATAGACGATGACGAGGATATTGTTCAGACGCTTAAAGGTAATTTGCTTTTGGACGGATATGAGGTCATTTTTTCTCTTTCAGGCAGAAAGGGCATTGAAATGGCAAATACCCATAAGCCAGACCTGATTCTGCTTGATTTAAATCTGCCGGATATGGATGGTGTTTCTATCTGCGAAATTTTAAGGAAATCCTCTGATTTTCCCATTATCATGCTTACAGCAAGGGATACACTTTCTGACAAGGTACTGGGGCTTAAAAGCGGTGCAGACGATTATATGGTCAAACCCTTTGAATACCTGGAGCTTTCTGCCCGGATAAATGCAATTTTGAATCGAATGTATAGATCCCGGGTCCATGAAAAGCAGAGGATCAAACATCTTGAAATTGATTTTAAAACTCGACATGTTTCTGTCAGAGGGGAAAAAATAAAACTGACAAAAACAGAATTTCAAATTTTAGAACTTTTTATCTCCAATGCAAATCAAACTTTGCCAAGGGATTATATTGAAAAACAAATCTGGTGGGATTCACAGCTATATGCCCATTCCAGGGCTCTGGATGTCCATATCCAGAGGTTAAGAAAAAAAATTGAAGAAAGGCCGGATAACCCAGCCTTTATCATTACCATTTCAGGCATAGGGTATAAATTTATCAGCAAATAACAGGTTTATAAATACTTTGACACAGGATTGATAAAGGGCTAAATTAAATACTCTTTTCGTATAAAATACAATTTTTTAATAATGGGGTAAACATTGAAAAAAAATGATCTCTATTCCAAAGAAGAAAAATTTTATCAGGATAAAAACAAGGTCTATTCAACCCAATTGATGAAACAGATCGCCTATTCCACGGATATCAGGGATTTTGGACAGGTTGCCAAAAGTGTTCCCTGTCAGGATGCCTGCCCTGCCAAGACCAATATTCCCGGATATATTCGTTGTATCAATGAAAAACGCTATGGCAGGGCCTATGAATTAAACAGGGGCGCTAATATCCTGCCTGGGGTATTGGGCAGGATCTGTTCCAGACCCTGTGAGTCAGCCTGTCGTCATGGGGAACCCGATAATGGGGAAAGTGTGGGTATCTGTCATCTAAAACGCGGATGTGCTGATTTGAAATCCCCCATGCACAGGATCGTTGAAGGCCTTTACTCTCCCACGGGCAAGACCGTTGCTGTGGTGGGGTCAGGGCCGGCAGGCCTTGCTGTTGCCCATGATCTGGCCATTTTGGGACATAAGGCAGTCATTTTTGAAACCATGGAAAAACCGGGTGGAATGCTCATGTACGGTATCCCTGAGTTCAGACTGCCTCGGGATCTCCTGATGCTGGAGATCAACAATGTCCTGCGCCTGGGGGTGGATCTGAAAACCTCCCAGACCATTGGCAGTGATTTCAGTCTTGCATCCCTTCAAGAGGATTATGATGCCGTGGTGGTGGCCACTGGATGTATGAAACCCCGCCGTTTGGGAATTGAAGGCGAAGATCTTGAGAATGTGTATCACGGGCTTGATTTCATGAAAGAGATTAATGCCGGGCAAATGCCCTTTGTGGGAAATAATGTAGCGGTCATTGGCGCTGGATTTACAGCGGTTGACTGCGCAAGGTCTGCTGTCCGCCTGGGAGCTGTTGATGTTAAAATAAATATTCGAAAAACCATTGAATACATGCGCATCGATGAGACTGAAAAGCATGAGGCAAGGTTTGAAGGTATTGTCACCCATACCCTGGTCCAGCCCTCACGGATTCTGGGTACAGAGGGAAAGGTTTCCGGCATTGAATTTGTTAGAACCCGTCTGGACCCCATGGATGAGCCTTCTTTCAGGGTTTCGGTTCCCATTAAAAATTCTGAGTTTATTATCCCTTGTGATAGTGTCATTGCTGCCCTGGGTCAGACACCTGATATCGATGATTTGTCCCCGGGTCTGGGGGGGATGGAAAAAGAAAGTCATTTGACCAGTGTTGACGGTGTTTTTGCGGCTGGAGATTTTGTCACTGGCGCTTCTGATGTGATTTCTGCCATTGCTGGAGGACGGCAATGTGCCCATGCCATTGATGAATATCTCACAGGGCTTACACGGAAACAAAAGGTTGTCCGTCTGGAATCCCACGCCTCCACTGACCGGCTCAGGTCCTATGATTTTATTAAAAAAATTCAGATGAATACCATTGATATTGAGGAACGTCTCGAGTCGGCCCATGAAGAGGTCGAAACAGGGTATGATGCTGACCAGGTCCACGAAGAGTCCAAAAGGTGTTATCTGTGTAATTTAAAATATGAAATTGATCCTTTAACCTGTATCTATTGTTCGGCCTGTATTGATGTGGCACCCAAAGATTGTATCAAGATGGTTGAAACCATTCCCATCAATGAAGATGGAACCTATGGGGAATACCAGGAGTCAGCCCGGTGGAACAGGGTGGTTTCCATTGCCATTGATAATAGTGCCTGTATCCGGTGCGGCCAGTGTTATGCTGCATGTCCCATGGATTGCATAAGTGTAACCAAGACCGAGCTTGTGGAAGTTGACATGGATGAATGATGAATAATTAAGTTAAGTTTACCGGAGGAACAATGCCAAGTTATGACCATTATGTCATCCTGGGGAACGGCCCGGCCGGCAACAATGCCGCATCCTTTCTCAGGGAAAATGATAAAGACGCAAAAATTACCATTATCTCCGATGAAAATATTCCCTTTTATTATAAACCAGGGTTAACCCGGTATATAACCGGTGATCTTTCAGCGTCCGAGTTAATTGTTGAAAGCCTCCCCAATTATCGAGAGAAAAATATACGGCTCAGGCTGGGGCAGATAGTTGATAAAATTGATCCTGAACAAAAAATTGTCTTTCTCAGGCATAAGGAAAAAGTACACTATACAAAGCTGGTGATTGCCTCGGGGTCCAGGGCCAGGGTATTGCCATCCATGAGAGGCTATGCCCAATGCCTGAAACATATCACAACATATAATGAAGTATTGGAATTCAAGGACCAGATCCAGGCGGCCAATGATTTTTTTATTTTTGGCGGTGATCTTGTGGGATTTAAATTTATAAAAATGCTGGGCAAAATGGGAAAAAAGGTGACCCTTCTTATCTACCCCAACGCATTCTGGCCCTTTATTCTTACCCATGAGATGCAGGCTACCATTGTTAGTAATCTTGAAAAAAGAGGTTCTGAGATCATTGTTGGAGATGATATCCACACGATCATTGAAAAAGAAAATGCCTATATGGTGAAAACCGTAAAGGGAATGGAGAAAAAAGTGGATATGGTTTTTTCATTTAACGGGCTGATTCCCACTGTGGAATTTGCCAAAGGAAGCGGTCTGGACATAGACCACGGCATTCTTGTCAATGAAACCATGCAGACTAATTTACCGGATATCTATGCCTGCGGCAGCTGCGCCCAGATCTATAATCCAGTCATCAATTCCTATACCACTTCCATTGGCTGGCCCAATGCCGTGGTCCAGGGGGAAGTTACTGCTATGAACCTTCTGGGTGACCACAAGGTGATTGAATCCGTGGGCCGTAAGTATTTTGACCTTGAAGGGGTTAGAATCAAGACTACCTGGTGGGAAGACATTGAAGAGAGTTCATCAATCTAATTGGGGATAAGTATTAATGAAAGATATTAATCTAGTAATTGAAATCTGCGGCAGTGCCGGCGAAGGAACTATTTCTGCAGGAGAGATTTTGAGCCGGTTCATGAGCGCCCAGGGTTATGAAATCATGTCATTTGACTCCTACCCTGCTGAAATCAGGGGATTTGGTAAGTGTGTGGCCCATACTCGGATTAGTTCAGACCCCATCTATTCTCCTGGAAAACTTGCCGACGTGCTCATCGCTTTAAATGACATTCATTCCATTTCTCAATTGTCTGCATTGAAAAACAAGGGAATACTAATCTATGACAGCCAGCCTGCCAGGCCACATGAAGAGGATAAAAGTGTTCTTGGCTGGGTAGATCCCGGGGTGATTTCCTATGGCATTCCCTTGACCATGCTGGCACAAAGGGCTGCAGGCAGTGCCAGGGGACGAAACATGGTTGGGCTGGGGGCCATTGCTGCCATTTTTCATATGGATAAAGATGGATTTACCGCATCCATAGAAAACAGATATGCCAAGAAGAAAAAGATTGTCATAGATTCCAATGTGAACTCTTTCCTGGAGGGGTTTGAATGGGCTGGAAAACATATTGAAAAAATAGATTCCTTTTCCTTTGAAGGGGTGACCATGCCACTTCAAAAGGAGAAATTGATCATCAACGGAAACCAGTTGGTGGCCAGGGCAGCCCTGGATGCCAATCTCAAATTCTATGCCGGATACCCCATTACTCCTGCCACCAAAATTATGGAAATATTGAGCAAAGAACTTCCAGGACACGGGGGCACCCTGCTCCAGACCGAAGATGAGATAGCTGCTATTGGTGCAGTGGTAGGTGCTGGTTTCGGTGGAATCCGGGCCATGACAGCAACATCAGGTCCAGGGTTTGCCCTGATGACAGAGTTTACAGGGCTGTCTGTAATGGCAGAAGTTCCTGCCGTGATTATCAACTCCCAGAGGGGAGGACCTTCCACGGGTATTCCCACAAAAACCGAGCAAAGCGATTTCAATGCAGCCCTGTCCGGAGGAACCGGAGACTGTCCCCGGGTGGTTCTGGCTCCCACTGATACATTTTCCTGTTACCAGGCAACAGTTCTGGCCTTATACCTTGCAGAAAAATACCAGACTCTTGTGGTGGTTCTCCTGGATTTTTTCCTGTCCAACAGCATCCGGAATATTGATATTCCTGAAAAGCCGTCTGAAAGTCTGCTCAATGCCAATATTGCACCCCTGCCGGAAGAACTTGAAAATTATCAGCGGTATAAAATTACGGAAACCGGGATTTCACCCAGAGCCATTCCCGGTACACCAGGGGGGATCTTTTTTTCAACAGGGCTTGAGCATGATGAATACGGCCGGCCCAATTATAGTGACAAGGGACATCTGAAAATGACCGAAAAACGGTATAAAAAATATGCTGGTGTCCTTACTGAAGCCCCAATACCACAGATATCCGAATTTGAAGGGGAAATGGCGGATATCGGTGTGATCTCCTGGGGATCTTCGGCAGGAGCAGCACGGGAGGCTGTAATGCTGGCCAGAAAAGAGGGGATCAAAGCTTCCTCCTTCAGCTCCATGATGCTCTCACCTTTTCCTGAAAAAGAACTTATTGATTTTTCAGATAAATGTAAAAAAATACTGGTGCCGGAACTGAATTACGGGGGGCAGTTTGCCAATTTTGCCACCCATATCATCAAACGGCCCCTTGAAAGGCTGAACTTTATCACTGGCCGTCCCATGGCCTCGGAAGACATTCTTGAGAAGATGAGGGAAATGTAATGGAAACCATTAAATCAGATTATTTGGATGAAAAACTGGACCAGGTACGTGCCAAGGATTTTCTAAAATACAGGTCCGGTGATCTGCCCACATGGTGTCCCGGCTGTGGGTATTTCGGCATCATGGACGCGTTATACAAAGCCTGTAGGGAGCTTGAACTCAAGCATGAGGATATCTGTACGGTCAGTGGCATTGGATGTTCCGGACGGACCCCCATATTTATCAATTCCTATGGATTTCATACTCTCCATGGCCGTTCCATACCCGTGGCAACAGGTCTTAAACTGGCCAGAGAAGACCTGACCGTTTTTGCCGTGGCCGGTGACGGGGATGCCCTTGGGATTGGCGGAGGCCATCTTCCCCATGTGGCCAGGAAAAATATTGATATCACCTTTCTTTTGTTTGACAATTCAATCTACGGGCTGACCAAGGGACAATCATCTTCCACCACCCCCCATGAGATGAAGACCAATTCCCACCCGGTTGGAAATCCAGATACACCCCTTAACCCCATTAAACTTGCCCTGGCATATGGGGCCTCCTTTGTGGCTCGGGGATATGCAGGTGATCCCGAGGGCATGAAAACCATTATTAAACAAGGTATCCAGTATAAAGGATTTTCCTTTATCCAGATTCTGACTCCCTGTGTAACCTTTGACAAGACAAACAGGACCTGGAAAAATCTCAAGGAAAATGTTTATAATCTCACTCTTCACACCCAGGCAGACAATATGGAGACGGCCATGCGGGCAGCTGAAAACGAGCCCTTTGGCGTGGGCCTTTTTTTCCAGGATAAGGAACGCTTGAGTTACCAGGATATATTGAGAAATTTGAACAGCTAAGGATTGCAAATTTTATAATTTGAACGAAATTGCTTGTCTTTTGATCCATCTACTGCGTTGCATCAAAGGCCCGATAGACCTGGGTCGGTTTTCAGGATTTAACCCGGATCAGGCGCAAAGCATCCAGGCGCAGTCTGGCCCTGGAAAGATGGTCCATCAATATTATTAATTGGTCCTGGGCTGTTGTTATCTCCTTTTCCTGGATATCGGGGTTTATCTTTTGCAATATTTTTAACCGGTCTATTTCTTTGCCCACAGTTCCACGGATCTGTTCCAGGGCAGCAGTCATGATATTGTCGGCCTTTTTTTGAGCCAGGGTTTTACTTTGGTATATCAATTCAGGGATTAATTGTGTTTTGATTTGTTCAAATTCCATGAACCAGCCAGGGGTGTCCGGTTTAAGTTGGAGTAGAAACTCCGGGATAGGATCTTTGTCAGTGAAGTTTTCGCCGGAATGGCTGATGAGGATTCTAATGGGCTCAGCAGGTAGAAATTTTCCCATGTTGAGCCGGGCAGGGGCAATACATTCAAGAATAAATATGGTTTCAAGAAAGAGACCGGCCCCGGAGCCTTCCATTATACAGGCAGTTGCACAGGCTCCTTCGCCCTTTGTAATGAAAAAATCAAATACCTGGTTTACAAAGGGATGGTCCCAGTTGAAAAATCCAAGGTCTTCCCTGGCAATGGCGGTTTTCCGGTCAAAGGTGATCACCTCTCCCCGCCGGGGCAGGGAAGGAAATTCCTCATCCACAATCCTGTCTACATTTAGATGAATAACTTTTTCCCCTGTATGGTCAATTGTTTTGTCCAATTCAATTCCATAATTGTCCAGCAGAGATTCAAGCAGGTTTTCTAAAACAGGGCTTTTATCCATGGCCTGGATACGTTTGATCAAATCCATAGCAGGTCCGGGCTTAAAGGAATTGAGCTCCAAAAGGATATTTTTGCCCTGGTCTAATTCTTCCTGGGTTCTGGCAGTGTATTGGGCAGCATTTTCCAGGAGGGGATCCAGGACTTTTGGAGGTATTTTCCCCAGCCCCATGGTCTCACGGATGAGATTGTCCAGCTTGTTTTCAAATTGTCTGAATATATAGTGGACCCCGTTGATATTTTTTTCAAACAGGTTCAGCCCCTTCATATACCACTGGGCCAGGACTTCATAGGCAGAACCCTGAACATAGGGGACATGGATCTGGATTTCATGTTTCTGTCCGATGCGGTCCACCCTTCCCATTCGTTGTTCTAACAGCTCGGGGTTTCTGGGCAAATCAAAAAGAAATAAATGGTGAACAAATTGAAAATTTCTTCCCTCGCTGCCGATTTCAGAGCATACAAGAAGTCTTGCTCCGTCTTTCCTTGAAAACCAGGCTGCATTTCTATCCCGTTGTAACAGGCTCATGGTTTCATCAAATTTTGCCACATCAATTGCCACCAGGGTTTTCAAGGCCATCTCAATGGCCTCGACCTTTGCCTTTGAGCTACAGATAACAAGGATTTTTTCCGGTTTAATTTTTTTGGCAAGTCCGGCCAGGCAGGAGATCCTGGGATCCATGCCCAGGCCTTTTCCAGGGACAATGTCCTGCTCCGAGTATTCTTTATTGATCAATTGAATCTGACTGGATGATCCTGCAAGGGGGATGAGGCTGGCTTTTTTTTTGGGAAAGCCCTTAATGGTGGTGCGCTTATTTCTGAAAATAACCCGGCCCGGGCCATAGGTATCCAATATGGAGTCAGGGTCTTTTTTTGCCTTGATGAGAACTTCTGCTTTTTTAGCTGTTTCAGCATAGGTGTTGGTTTGGGCCTGGTAGGTTTTAAAATCAAAATACCGGTCCGGGTCCAGGAGCCGTAACTGGGAAAAATGGTTTACCAATCCCATTTGCTCAGGTGTGGCTGTAAGCAGCATCAATCCCAGGGTTTTTCCCCCAAGAGCCTGCATAAACGAATAAAACCCAGGCTGGTCCAATATGTGATGGGCTTCGTCCATAATAACCATATCCCACCCGGCAGAAAGGATTTGTTGTTTTCTTTGATCACTTGCCTGGATAAAGGCTTGACTACAGATACCCTGTTGATCATCCAAAAAAGGATTTGCCTTATCATCGGTCAAGGCTGCCTGTTGACAATGTCCTTCATTGAAAATCCTGAAACTGAGATTGAATTTTCTATAAAGCTCTACAAACCATTGGTGGACAAGTGATTCAGGTACAATAATCAACACCCTTTGAATTTGGTGACTGATCAATAATTGATGGAGGATCAGGCAGGCTTCAATGGTTTTCCCCAGGCCTGTTTCATCGGACAAAAGCACCCGGGGTAAAACCCTTGAGGTTATTTCCGGTTCTGTTTCGCTGATCCAACGTTGGCCTGTGGCGGGGATGGACCAAGGATTTATTGCAGTCATTTTAAGATCTTCTCTGTTAAATAGGTGCTTTTCTATCTTACTATTTGTAGTTTTTTATAAAACTATGTATTTATCCTGAATAAAATAAAAAAAGGACTATTGCAATGGCTATTAAATATGAATGGCAATGATGATATATCATTTTTTTGTTTTTGCTGTCTCCTGGTCTAATAAAAAAACAGAAAAATATGTTGCATTTTTTAAACAGGTATGACAATCATGATTATTCAATAATAAATTAAAGGCTGGGCCAGGTATAAAATGATTGAAAATAAAATCGATAGATTGCTCAAAAGAATCCAGGATGCAACCGGGATAAATTCCCAGTCGGAACTTGCAAAAGAGCTTGGTATCAATAGATCAGGCATCACCCATGCCAGAAACAAAAATAGCATCCCGGATAAATGGATAGTCAAATTGTACAGGCGATTCAAGTTTAATCTGGAATGGATTGAAACCGGAGTGGGGCAGGTCTTCTACAATATTGAATCCAGCTCAGATAGAACGTTTAAAAACATACCCAAGGTGGCTGCCCGATTGTCTGCAGGAACCGGGTCCTTTGAGTGTGAAC
>JAOZST010000106.1:0-12456 GCA_029939535.1 Desulfobacteraceae bacterium
TTCCTGGGAAATATTTTTTAAATCAGATCTGTTTTTTTCGATTGATGCCTGCAACACCTAAAAGCCCCAGTCCGAAAAGCAGCAATGTTGCAGGTTCCGGAATCTGTCCGTGGATCACGTCTCCCCCGTCCTCCATGGTATTGTGAAGGGAGAACGCACCAATGCCGCCCAGCCATGCTGCATCAAGCACAAGGACATTGTGGTAGTCACTGACTCCATCCCCGGCAAAGTCAACACCCCATGCAGCCTCATCAATTGCATGGTAATAAGTTGCCACATCACCTGTGCCCTGAACACCGCCACTATCGTACCTCCAGGGCCCTGAAGCAGGCACAAAAAGGCCTGGTCCTTGAGTACCAAGAACATTAAAGGCACCCGAGTAAAGATCATAGGTGGTTCCTACTTCATAATAAGAACCGATTCCCGGATAATCGTTTGTACCACCTATGGTATACTCTATACCTGCATAATCAACATCCATGACATATTGATCACCGTTGCCGGCAGTAACAAATATATCACCGGCCCTGGGCCATTCACCCCATGCAAAATCATACCCCCCGATAATTGCCAGCTGCCCTGTGGTATTATTGTAAAAAACAGCCTCAAGATCAAAATCCTGATCAGGTGACATGGTATCACTCCCATTATTAGCGACATGGTCTTCCACTTCATTATCTTCGTTTTCAGTATTGTACCAGGGATGATCAGAACTCCTAAAACCGTCGTAAACCGTGATATTCTGCCATCCCGGATCAGAAAGGGTAATCGCAGAAGACATACTGGTTATCCCTGTCAGGGCTGCAACTATTATCAGTGCTAAAAATAAGTTTTTACTCATTGTCTTTTCTCCGCAAAGAATTGTTTAAGTTAAAATCCGCTTCAAGGTGTTGTCCCGCTTCTTAGATAAACCTTACCGGTATACGGATTTACATATCCACAGGGAACCAGTACATTTTCACCAAGTTTTCCTTTGGCCAGTACAACAAGTTCAGGTTTTTTCCATTTTTTCTTCTTGGCCGGCATTTGTTTCTCCTTAACTGAATTTAAATATTTCTTTGTTTGAATTAATTTTTACAGTTGGAAATAATTTTAATTTAATATTAAGATATTTTATATATATTCTATAATAAATATTAGCAAAATTCATGCCAATATTTTTTAAACTTTTATCCGACTGCAGACAAAATCAAGGGGTTCATCAAGCTTTGATGTTTCAACCCAGGACAATGCAGGGCACCAGCGGCAGCTTCTCCGTTGATAACATTTGCCGCAGCTGTACTCAAAATCCCTGCGAGATGATTTCAGTCCCAGTATTCCGGGAACTTCTTTTCCCCAGTAATCTTCCAGGTTGCCCTGCTTTAAATCATATTGCAGTTGCTGTGATCTCATGGTCGTGCACACATGCGCCATGCCGTCACTGCTGACCCAGCAGGAATTGATCCCGGCATTGCATAAAAAAAGATTGCCCCCGAACCTATTGATATGGGAAGGGGAGCACTCCTCTGGTAAAGCCCCGGCACCTAGGGTGTTTAGCCCTTTACCAGGCAGTCTTTCCCTGTGGATTTCTCTGGATTTTTCATGGTTTTTGTCAATACGTGAAATCAAAGTGGATTCCACCTCCAAAACTCCTTTGCCATTGTCCAGAACCAGGTCCTGCATTTTTTTTAACTGACCATTCAAAGACTTTGAATCTAAAGTTTTGAACAGGATGTCAAGGCCACTTTCAAGGCAGAGTCCAAGCCCTTTATTGAATGCTGCATAGGCTTTTGGGGTCCGGGTTACATCTTCATAGATCTTCCTGTCTGCACCATAAATGGAAACCTCAAGACTTCTGGGAGGGTACATCTTAAACACCTCCACATGTTTTTCAGTAATCAATGTGGCATTGGTAAGAACGGAAACCAATAACCCCTTTTTTTTCAAAAGAAGGTAAATATCGATGAAATCTTCCCGAAGCAGGGGTTCTCCGCCTGTGAGTATAACCCAGAGAGTCCCCAGCTTTACCGCATCGTCAGAGATATGGTCAATCTCTTCAAAGGACAATTCCCCGGCCCTGGCCCCATCATCTGACTCGGCAAGATTGATATAACAATGTCTGCAGTTCAGGTTGCACCTTGCTGTCAATTCCAGTCCAATGACAAGGGGGACTCTTCTGGACCCTGAAATCTTCGAAAACAGGCTGAAATCACATAGTTTTATTGTCATATCACCCTGTTTATATCAGCCTGCCGCATTAATCTATTTATGAGCCGGCAGCAGGGAGTTAATAATTTATATCTGCTGAAAAAAGCAATTATTTTTTTAAAATTACTTAAAAACTGAAAAAATCTTCGAATGAATAGGGTCAAAACAAGTAAATCTTTTCCCATAATTATTACTTCTTTTACATATCCATGTAGGTTATTTTTTCCACAATATCCATCGCAGGAATAAACATTATCCCCTTTTAACAGGTATTGTCGATCTTGTTTTTTTATCACCCTGTGGATAATAAGGTGCCCATCTTCCGGACTTATAAAAGCAACCACATCTCCTATTTCAGGATTTATATCTTTAATGAAGGGTTCAATGATCAAAGAATCTCCGTCACAGATAAACGGCGACATACTCGTGCCTTTGGCAGTAAATTTGAAGGGGATTCCTTTTTCGCAAATTTTGGTAAGGAAACTGCCGATTTCATTACTTGAAAGAAATAAATTGTTT
The DNA here is from genome assembly GCA_029939535.1 of Desulfobacteraceae bacterium. Classification (GTDB taxonomy): domain Bacteria; phylum Desulfobacterota; class Desulfobacteria; order Desulfobacterales; family Desulfobacteraceae; genus NBML01. The sequence continues at coordinate 2,707 of JAOZST010000106.1, forward strand.
GATTCAAGCTTCAACAAGAATCCCTTTACCGGCAAGTTCAGAAATCAAATCCAGGACCTGGGATGATATTTCCCCGCCTGATTCATCATATTCCTCCATCAACAGGCTTATAATCTCTTGACAAGATTTTTTACCGTCTATCAACTGCCATAATCTTTTTCCTGTGCTGTTAAAGGTATACAGGTCATCATCCATGCTTCCAATACCACTGATAATGGGAACAATGACGATTTCACCCTCTATTTCCCTTGCAACGACATTCTCAGATACTTTATATATTTTGTTCATGATTATACCTTTTTAATTTAACATCAATTTGCTATCAAACCCATATTAATCGGGAATCATTTCAATGATATTCCCGGAAAGATCAAACAACAACCGATAACAATCAACAGACCTCACCAGTTTTTCAACATTCCTCAATAAAAACTGCCATTCTGAAGCAGGGATAAAAGGCCTGACAAGGGACTGGAGAATATTACTGATTTTTTCACTATTTTTTTCCATGGAAAAAATTTTATTTTCCCCGGCCTGTTCAACAAAGAAAATAGATTCCAGTGGATGCCTGCCCCTGGAAATTACCGAATTTGTTCCATGGAGCCATGACCCGTGCATCACCGCCCTGTCATCTTCTATGGTAACAATCATCCGGTCATCTCCGGCAATCTGGAAATCATTCTGCCTGAGCATTCCGGTCAGGGTGGTTTTTCCCGAACCAGAAGGCCCGGCAAGAAGTTTACCTTTCCGGTTTTGAACAAACCCGTTGGAATGAATTACAAACCCTGCCCTGTCAGCCAGAAGCCTTGACATCAATATCTGGTCACATCCAAACAGGGTTAAGGATATGTAATTCCCCCTTTGGTAATCCTTCCGGCTCAAAAAATCAGAATACACTTTACAGTGGGTAAACTGATTGTCAAACTCAAAATAAACAATATCTTTCCGGGAAAGGGGCAGCCCCGGGTTTTTCTTATAGACCCAGACGTCATTTAACCTGAAAATTGTCCACATGGGCCGTGAAAAAAGAGCATTCCCATCATCAAGGGATGACAGCCTGTCGGGAATAGAAAAAAAATGTTCAATCAGTATATGATCAGCACCTGGTGTTTTTGTTTCAAAAATGGACAGATCCGGGTGAAAAGTTGCATCTGATATGGGATATTCAGACCTGACTTCAAAAGTCATTCCTGCGGCTTCAAAGATCCTAGTCATCCTCTTTTTTTCCATAATAGGAAGTATAGTATTTTCGATAATATTTATAATACCGCTCTTTTTTAACATCCACCCTGTTTAAAATCAGTCCGAGAATTTTTGTTGTGCCTGCTTCAAGCTGACTGATGGCATCTTTTATATATTTTTTATTGACCTTGCTGGATTTGACAACCACCAGGATTCCATCTGTATTCGGAGCAATGACAATGGCATCGCTTGCCGGCAGAACCGGAGGGGTATCAACAATCACAAAATCAAAGGAACTGCTCAGATAGTCCAGAACAAACACCATTCTTGCGGAACCTATCAGTTCCGAAGGGTTTGGAGGAATCTGGCCCGAGGGTATAATATAAAGATTTTCTATCTCTGTGGGAGAAATAAGGGCTTCAATGGTTTTCTTTAAAAAAGGTGACTGGTTTTCATCATCCTGGAATTCATCAAACAATTTGTTGAAATTCACATTATGTTCAAGGATGGTTTCAAGCTGGCTGCCGGGCAGACTGGTAAATGTGAAGGATCCGTCATACATGGAAGCCGCGGTCTTAAATGCCTCCACAAGATGAAGAGACAGATGTTTTTTCAATTCAACCTTGGAAATAACCCCCATGGTTGTCAGGATGGTCCCCAATTTCTGTACTGACTTTTTCTGATGTCCCAAGGCTACCTGTGCCTGTTCCCTGGTCAGCAGCTTATTCTTGACCAGGGTGGAGGCCAGTTTTTTTTCATCAGGCCTGTTTTTCCAGAAAATATCGGTTATGTTTCCATTGAAAAAGCTGATTTCCACTTCATTGAATTCATTGGAAACCTGTAAAATTCCCGTCCTTTTCTGGAGCTTGTTCAGTTTGATCAAATCATTTAAACGAAAATCTGCAAGGGAACCTTTGGAAATCAGAGAGCCCAGGTGTTTGGAAATTAATTCTGTTAATCCAGGGGATTTTTCCAGACCAAAACGATGGGACAACCCAGGTTTTCTCAGGTCACAGTCCACCATCAACACCCTTTGTCCGGACTGGGCCATGGTAAAGGCAAGATTGGCAACTGTATTGGTTTTTCCCTCCTGCTCCGTTGCGCTGGTCACACAGATGGATTTCAAATCCTTGTCCATGGAAGTGAACTGGAGATTGGTCTGCATGGTTCGATAGGATTCTGCATACCCGGATTTTGTCGAAAAATTGCTTAGAAGAGAATTTTTTTCTCTCTTTTTTTTAAATAATGTTACCATTTACTATCCTCCATATGAAGCTGTTGAAATCTCTGCATCCGGCACAATGGCCAGAACCGGATATCCAAAGGACTTTTCAGCTTCCTCTTCGTTTCCGATGGTCTGGTCAAGGTATTCCAGGAAAAAGGCCAGGCCTGTACCGCCGAAAATTCCCAGGATAATACTCAGCAGGAGATTTCTTTTCTTGTTGGGCTTAACCGGTTCTTCCGGTGTGTCCGCGGTTTCCACTATGGTCAGATTGGATGCTTCACTGGACTGCAGAATATTGGATTCCTTTATCTGGGACAGCAAAATATCATAGATCTGCTGACTGGTATTCACATTTCTCTGGTAAATATTGTAATTCAGTTCTTTTTCGCTGGTTTTCATGGCTTCATTTTCAAATTTATCAATCTGTTTTTTCACTTCCTTTTCCTGGCTGGCCAGGCTGTTTCTTTCTCTTTTCAGGCTGCTTAATTTTTTTCCCAGCTCGATTTTCAGCTTGGCTCCTGTATTCTTGATTTTGGAATTGATCTCAATAAGTTTGGGGTGCTTGGATTTGTATACCTCGGTCAGATGGCCTTTCTCTATTTCAAGGGACATAAGCATGGAATAAAGTTCCTTGATAATCGGATCATCCACCATGGACCTTATCTGCATGATATTTTTATTCTTACCAAGGGCTGCGGAAAGTTCTTCCAGCCTTATGTCCAGTTCCAGTTTTTTATTTCTTGTTTCAAGATATCGATTATTAAAATTTGCAATCTTCTGGTTGATAACATTCTGCCGTCCTTCCATGGAAAACATCTTTTCATCCTGCTTGTAAACTATGAATTCTTTTTCAGCATCCTCCAGTCGTTTTTTCACACTGTAGAGCTCGTTTGTCATCCAGGACAGCTTGTCGGTAGAAGATTTAAGTTTGGTGGACAGATCAAATTCTATGTATTTCTCTGCCACGGCATTGGCAATCTTCCGGGTTCGCAGCGGATCTGTATCCAGCACCGAGATTTCCATTATCCGTGTTTCCTCAATGGGGGTTACCGTGACCCTTGAGGCTATCTGTAAATACTTTTTTTCTTCCGGATCAATGGATGTCTCCTGTTCTCCCCTGGTATCGGCTGGAAAAAATTGTGCAACATAATCTTTTATGGTTTTTTTAATCAGTTTGATATTATTTTTTACCCTTGCAGCATATCTTTTCAAAGGGTTAATGGATTCAAGAGCTTCTCCTTCTGCATCAGATGTCATATCAATTTCCCTGGCCACAAGCTTTAGAACAGGCTTTGACGTGATCAGCTTGAAATGGGTATTAAAATTTTTTTCTTCTGCATAAAAACTTTCAAAGGCAAAGGCCTGACCTGAAATGGGGGACACCTTGCTATCCGCACCAATAACAAGTTTAGCCGAGGCCTGGTAAATTGGTTTTGTGGTATAGGTAAACACTGCCGTCACAATTACGGTAACAAAAAAGAAGGTCAAAACAATGCCTTTTCTGTTTAACACAACATTCAGGTAGTCGGATAAATGGATTTCTTCTTGCACAGGGGGGGTCGTCATTTCTTCTCCTTAGAGCCAAGTTTCAGGGATGTGGATTCGATCACCGGGTTTTACAGGAACATCTGAGATCTTGCCGGCAGTCACCTTTGCAAGATCAACCTTTATTATCTGCTGCTTTCCGTTTTTTGTGCGGATAATTTTTGTCCGTGAAATGGCTGCATACTTGTCAAAACCTCCGGCCATAATGCAGGCTGCCATGGCTGTCATACCTGGCTGAAAATCATACACCCCGGGTTTTTTAACTTCCCCCTCCACATAAACTTTTGATACTGACTGGTCAAGTTTGCCGGCGTGGGGAATATAAATAATATCCCCTGGTATCAATGCAATATTGTGGGACATATCCCCTCTGTCCAAAAGTCCGGTCAGATCAACTTTCAAGGTCTTACGGTTCTTGACAGCCTCAGCTACACTCTCCCGGGTCAGGGCAATATCATGATTTTCACGAAGTACATAGGCAATACTGCCCCTTTCAGTCAGCACCCCTTCTGCCCTTGCAATGAGTTCCAGGAAATTGGTTTTTGATGTCATTTCATATTTTCCCGGTTTTTTCACTGCACCGGAAATAAAAAAGCTGATGCTGTGGTACCCTTTTATCTGTATATTCACCTGGGGTGATACGAAAAAATCCTTTTCCAGGGGGACCTGAATTTTTTTCTCAAGCTCGCTTACTGTCAGACCCAGGGCCTTTACAGAACCAATAAAAGGCACATTGATCTTTCCCTGGTCAGATATGGTCAATTCCACCTTTTCCTGTTCCACACCCCCGGCATGGATGGAAAGACTTAAAATATCACTGGAGCCCAAATAATAGACACTGCTCTGGCAAACCCCCTGGCCTGCCAGAACCAGTATTCCAAATACAATCAACACTAAGGATTTTTTCATCTTACCTGCTTCCCAGATCATAGTTAAAAGTTATTCCAAAAAACACAAAAGCATTGTCATAATCATAGCCTGGAACTGATGAATCCCTTGCCTCAATTCCAGACTCAAGAGCCAGGGTAAACCACTGGTTTACAAAATAGGTCACAGTTCCAGAAAAAAAATAAGTATCATCTATCCTGTCTGCCGGATCATCTTCATAATCACTTTTCTGGTAATAGGTCTCAATCCTGGCATCCAGTTTTTCCATGAACAGATGGCCCAGCACCAGGGTTACCCGGTCGGCCCGATAATATTCATTTCCGATTCCAGTATCATTAAAATCCTGGGCAAAACCAAGGCTGATATAGCTCCTTGGCTTTTCTCCGGCATCCAGCTCAGGCGGATTCTGCCCTTTGATGGAAAAATTCCAGGAAATCGTATCCAGATCATTGAAACCGGCCTGGTCAAACTCCCTTTCATGCCAGCCAATCCCCCCTTGAATTTTAAAATATTTAAACCCTGTTGAAAAACCTGCTGTATACTGGCTGGATGTATAATCCGAAGAAATCAAATCATAATCCATTTCCCACCGGGAATATTCAAAACTGATAATGGTAAACCTGCTCAGCTCATAATACAGGCTGGCCTTTCCACCGGTCTGGGAAGAGTCTTCTTCAAAATTCTCTGAATAATCAATACTTGTGTTATTAAATTCAAGTCCTGCGGAAAAACGGTCTGATATCTTATATTTAACCCAGGGCCTTACCCGGTTGATGGAATATTCATTGATATCAATGAAGTTATCAAACTCATCCCTTTCAGAGGGATCACGGGTCCTGATCCAGGTGTCATCCAGCCCTGCCGTGATCCGTGAAAAAAGCATGGTGTCAGCAGAAAGTGTAATATCATGGCCTGTGTAATCATTTTCACTGGAATCCGTCATTCCAGCCGGAACATCGTCAAGATCATCATAGGCCGTGATATTTAGAAATCCTCTGGCAGACACCCGGCTTTTTTCAGTCCTGTACCCGAATTCCATGCCCGGACTCAGGGTTATTGTACTCACTGTCCGTTCGCTGCCATCAGACTTATAAAAATTGGTGTCTACCTGATAGGACGATTCAATGACAGGCTTGATGATAAATTTATCCCCTGCATAGACCCTGGTACTCAATAAAAAGACAAATAAAAACATCCAGAACAAAGATTTCTCAGCAAAATTTTTCATCATTTTAACTTACCTTTTTCCTTATCTGTCCAACCCCTGATACCCGGGCCAGAATCATTTTTGGATTCTCAATCATTATCATCCGGGCAGTTTTCTCACTGGCAATTTTTTTTACCATCTTAAAAACATTCTGCAGTGAAGGCTTCCTGAACTCAAGATCATGACCGTCCGAAGCAATAAAATGGGCCTGCCCGGCCTGGATCATCTCTTTGGAAATCCTCTGGCAGATCTTCCCGTTTTTTCCTGAAACACTGTCCCCGGTTAATTGGAAAAGTACATTTTCAAAGACCAGATCTTTTATCAGACCCGGGGTTTTCATAAGGGTATAATTTCTTTCAGGATGGGCAATAACAGGAATCACACCCCTTTCCCTTAATTGCCTGAACACCAGGCATATCCCTTCTCTCATTACAATATTCGGCAGCTCAAACAAATAATAATCTGACCTGGCCAGGGAGGGCAGCATACCTTTTTCAAACATCCGACAGGTGTCATGGGTTATCCTGATTTCCGCCCCGGGAAAAACTTCCACAGGAATCTTCCGCTTCCAGAGCTCCCGGGAAAACATCCCCACAGCATCATCCACTGCAGTTCTGTCGACCTCATACACCCCATTGGAAAAATGAGGGGTTGCTATAATTTTTTCTGTTCCGGAATTCTGTGCCAGCAATGCCATCTGAACAGCCTCTTCCATGTCTTTGGGTCCATCATCAATTCCAGGCAGTATGTGACTATGAATATCGATCATATTGTAATCCTCAAGTGTTAATTTTCTTCAAAGCAGGCGAGACATCTGTGCACATCTGTCACATCTGGGGTCAGGCCTGACTTATTGTAGTTATTTTATCTTTAATATTTTCAATTCTATCGCTAAGCAGTCGGTCCGTTGTGATACGGATGCGCAGGGCCTTTACCTGCCTGCTCATTGGCCCTATGTTCCGATTAAAATAATGTGCAATCTCAGAAAGCAAATATCCGCAGTAATCCATGCCGATCAACACAGTCATGGCTCTCGCTTCTGCTGGACATCTGGCACGACTGGCACTTGTCATTTCCAAAGCTGAAATTTTATAAACATTTGACACAGTATCCACAAGCTGATCAATTGTAACTTCTTTCAAAATTGTTTCGTTATTGTGTTTGAGCACATTGTTGATAAAATTTTTATTACCCAGGATTCGCCCCTCTTTATTACCGTGGCGAAGTTGATCCATCATACTGTCTTCTGGGGTCAGTCCCATAAAGTGCAGATAAGCGGCCCGCGCAGTAGATTCGGTTATTCCAAATTGGCCCAGGCCCTGGTCAACCATCAGCCAGGAAGGGTGCTGCACATTCCCGGCATATGCCCTATGACTACTAAAAAGATAGTCAGCCGGATCCATCACCAGATTAGCCCGCACGGGGTTCAGATGAATGTAGCGAATCAGCTCACGCAGGTAACCATGTTCATCCACAAGAATCGCCTTGTACCTCCCCTGAAAAAGGTGTCCCACCTGATCATATTTTTTATTGAACCAACGTGTATATCGCTGAGACAGGCTTTGCATCAGTTTTGAAAGTGGTTTGTCAGTAACCTGTAATGCCATGTGAACATGATTTTTCATCCAGCAGTACGCATGCAGAATTACCGAGTGGTCATCAAGGCCCTGCTCCAGAATTTTTTCAAAATAACGATATTCTGCACTCCCATGAAAAATGGTCTGTTTTGCGTTGCCCCTGAGCATAACATGATAAATTGCACCCGGGTAATGTATACGCCGTTTCCTGGCCATGATTTATTTTTTTATATATTCTGTCATTGTTATTATATTTGAATAATAAGTACTATAAAGCAAGCCTGACCCCAGGCCACGCCGGCAAGATCGATAAAAAAATCAGCAAATAAGGGAGACCGGCCATCGATGAAAAACTGGGCCAGCTCAGTTCCGGCAGCCAATAGCAATATATTAAACACAACTCCCAACAAGGGATCTTTTTTCATCAGCAGACAAAGCAAACCACCAAATAAGGCAAAAAAAACAAAGTGGCCAAGTTTTGCCAAATCAATTGAAACCAGATTAATTGAAACCGGGCCAATCGAAAACCCGGGTTGAATCCCATTGCTTGCCTTCTGTATCTGGTTTGTGACTTCCTGGAAAATTTGAGTTTTCATCTCTTTTGGCATGGAGGTGCCAATAATAATAGCAGCAAAAGCAATCACCAACAAAGCTTTTAGTATCAGCAGTCCCGTGCTGTTGTTAAAACAGGAACCCAGAAGAAAAACAGCAAACAGCCCCCAGAATACAAGAATGACCCGCTGAACCCAGGTATAAACAGCAGTCTGTTCTACTGTATAAAGCTGAAGATTTTTCAACTGAAATGATCCAACACACCGGCTCAACTGAGCTATAACCCGAAGATGCTTTGTATCTTCACCCACAGTAAAAAAGTTATGGTACGATTTCCAGTCCTGAGAGCCGGTAAAAGCTGCAACAGTGTGCGAATAGTCCCACCGATCTTTTAAACCGTCATTTTGAATCAGCAACAGCCTTGCCCGGTTCCATGGTTTCTCTCCGGGAATAACATCTGAATATTTCATATCCGCAGCAAGCATCAAAATGCTACCCGGCGCAAACAGCGACTTAAAGTCCGGAATATCCTGTTGGATTTGAACCCCACCGCCATAATTTTTTAAGGAAAGAAAAAACTCATTATCTGATATTTTTGCGATTCCATACTCAGATGTAACATACTTCCAGTCAGATGTAAGTATCTTGGGCCCGTTTTTTTCATACCGATCAACAAAGGTGTGGCAAAGAAGCGTGCCAAGAGTCAATAAGAAAAATAAAATAGATTTTGTGTTTGGATACACCCTTAACACTAAGATGGCTTAAATACTTTTAGTGTTAAATCTTTTATCATTTTGAAATGTTTCGCATTACTTGATGAAAGCATCATGTTATTTTCTACTGCTGTTGTAGCCACAATAGCATCTCCTGAACGAATACTTGAGCTCAATGAGTATTCCTCAACATAGATTGAAGCACGGTGGCCAATGTTTTCGGTCAATGGGAGCACTTTAAATCCGAAAGAATTTAAAAAATCTTTTACATGTTTATGCTGGGTTTTATTTTTAGCGCATTGCAAAAGTTCCATATAGGTCTGGATGGAAAGATATCTCTCATGGGCTTTCTGCATCAATTGGGCTGCTTTTTCATTACCTTTTTGTGCCCATATAAAGATATCAGTATCAAATATCATCGTACCTGGGACCCCTTAGTGTATCCAACTCTTCCAAAACCGAGTTGTCAGCACTTGATCCAGCCATACCAAAAAAAGGATGATCAGAAATTTTCAAGTTTTTTTTTGTTTTTCAACGGGTATCAGAATACCTCTGACTTTACCACGGTAGAGGACCGTTACTTTTTCATTTCTATCAAGCGCTTTAAGCACATCATTCATTTTATATCTTAAATCAACCACTGTTGCTTTCATCAGGCATCTCCATATTATAAATGTATAGTTTAAATATACATTAATGATTTATGCCTTGCAATATAATAGTGCTTATTTTTTACCCCTCAGAGTAATCTGATAAATCAATAAAAATGAATTTGGAATCCGGGACAAATGAAAATAATTTAATCGGCACTTCCGGTCAGACCCCGATACATATCCATATTGAACAATAAGTACAATAAGT
>JAOZST010000285.1:0-3296 GCA_029939535.1 Desulfobacteraceae bacterium
GAATATTGATTGATATCCCCAGGGTTTTTCATAATGATCATGTTTTCTTATACAAAGGAAAACCCCTAAAAAGTATCCGGGCCAGCTTAAAAAAGGCCTGTGAGACTGTTGGTATCCCTTATGGCAGGAATACTAAAAACGGTATCACTCCACATGACCTGAGGCATACCTTCAATACTTATATGCGGAAAGCAGGAGCACATGACACAGTCACTATGGATATAACCGGCCCTAGCACCCGGGAAATGTTTGACAGATACAATGCTGTTGATGAAGCAGAAAAAACGGAAGCTGTAAAAAGAATGGAGTCTTATCTATTTGGCCAGAAAGGCAATGAAGAAACAAAAAAAGGGTAACATTAAAAATGGAAATGTTACCCATATGGTTACCCTAAACCAAAACAGGCAGTTAAGGATTTTCCCTAACTGCCTGTTTTTATTAATGGTACCGAAGAGAGGACTTGAACCTCCACGCCTCGCGGCACTAGATCCTAAGTCTAGCGTGTCTACCAGTTCCACCACTTCGGCTTATCTGTATAAGGATTTTGACAAAAAGGAATTACCCACATCTGCCCTTATGAACAGTCCTTAATTTTTATTTCTACAAATTTCATTTTTTTCCAGGTTGCACAAACTCTTACTCAATTCAATTTGTCCAACGAGATTGGTTTATATAAAAACCCACTTCAAAAGTCAAGAAATAATGAATAGATTTTAGGGCTGTGAGAATCTGTATTTTAAGACTATCTTGTGCTATTCTAAAAAATTCAATACCACGTTTTCGAGAGTGTCCTGTATATATTAAATTTTAAGGAAAATAACTTGGAACATATTGTTTTACAACCAGATGAAATCCATTTTTTTTATACCATGCCAGATGAAATACAAGACCGGTTATTGCTTGAAAAATATCATGAAGTAACCAGTAAAAAAGAAAAAGAAAAAACTGATCGGTATCTTTTTAAAAAGAACAGGCATAATTGCCTGGTGACAAGAGGACTTCAAAGGTTTGTTCTCTCCCAGTGCACCAATATCCCTCCAGAATCCTTGGTATTTGAGGAAAACCGTTATGGAAAGCCTTATATAAAACCAGGATCAACCAATATACCCATCAAGTTCAATCTTTCCCATGCCAAAGGCCTGACCGCCTGCGCAGTAATTCTTAACAAGGAAATAGGAATTGATGTGGAAGATTCAACAAGAAAGATAAATTTAAACATTGCAGACCGGTTTTTTTCCAGACAGGAATCTGAATATATCCAGAATATGCATGAACATAAAAAAAAGGAGACTTTCTTTGATTTCTGGACTTTAAAGGAATCTTATATCAAGGCAAAGGGTAGAGGCCTGTCAATACCCCTGGCTAAATTCAGTTTTAAAATTAATGATAACAAAACCTCCATACATTTTGATGAATCATTTAATGACAATTCTAATAATTATATTTTCTTCAGATTCCCCCTGCTAAAACGCTTCAAAGCAGCCATAACCATTCAAGCATCTGAGAACTTGAAATTCAAACTCAACATTTATCATTGTATTCCCTTTAAAAAAATCAAACCAGTTCCAGATTATTGATATTGTAAAACCGATAAAATTTCTATATTATTTCCGGCCGATCATATCCCACAATAAATTGCTAAGGATATGGACGTATAAAATAATTAAGAATGAAAAATAAGGAGTTTGCAAGAATGGTCAACGTTGAAATATTTGGTGGTATCTGCGGATTCACCACAATGGTACATGCGGAAGACAAAACTGGCTATAAAGCCTCTTTCACATTAGAGAGCGAATGTCCCAACTGGAAAAAAATCGATAAAATCCTTGGGGGCAAGGAACTCAACATGATGACTGAATTGTTTAAAGACAAAAAAACAGGTGCCCTTAATTCCCAGGTAATTGATGTTTCCCTGAAAAACATTCCCCATGTGTCATGTCCTGTGATATCCGGCATTTTAAAAGCAATGGAAGTGAGTGTTGGCCTGGCACTGCCCAAAGATGCACCCATAACATTTAAAGAATAACTAAGCCCTGGCTTTCTGAATCATAACTACCCCGGAAAGAGAGAGGACCATTCCCAGAAAAAACAAGATTCCCAGATCCTGGTTACCCGGAAGGAATCCAGCTACTGCCGCTGCTGCGGCAAGAAGAGTAGTGGCAGGCGGCTGGGCATTGGTTGTTATTGCTACCTGGACTGGTGTCAGATTCTGCAAAAGGACGTTCCATAATACCATCATCACTGTGCTGGTGATTACAATCATATATGCCAGACCAAACCATCCGGCCAGGGAAACAGCATAAAAATCAAAAGTCATAATGGGTTTGGCTGCCACGGGCAGCATGACAAGAACTCCTAAAATCAGACTCCAGGCCGTGACTGTCAGGGCATTTTTCTTCCTGCATATGTCACTGGCCAGAACTGTGTACAGGGCCCAGCATAAAACAGCACCTATCAACCAGAGATCACCTATTCTTAATTCACTGACCTGGGCCCCGGATGCCCATGGCCTTAAAACAATAACCACCCCTGAAAATGCAATAAAAACTCCTGAAAATTTTTGAAAAGAGGGCATTTTTTTTGCCATTACACTTGAAAGCAGAAGCACACCAATGGGGGTCATTGCATAGATGATCGCGGAATGCCCTGGAACTGTAAGTTCAAGGCCTTTTAAAAAACAATATTGATTCAAGGGGACCAATAAAATCCCCAGGCCTAACAGCCCTAACCATTCCCCCGGGGTAAAATCAGGTTTAGGAATTTTCCATCCGGTAAGCATAAGAAAAATAACAGCAGAACCCAAACCCCGGCACACGGTTAACACCAGAGGATCAGCAAAGCTCACGGCCGCAGCTTTACTGAGAATAAATGTTCCGGCTGCAAAAAACACATGAAGCGCCATGAAAATATACAGATTATATTTGGAGTAAATAAATTTTTGAGTCAACGGGTATTCCTTTTTTAATTTCAAGAAGAATCAAGTTAAAACAGGGTCTTACGGCTATTAAAAATTTGATCCATATGTTCCTTTATCAGGATTTCATAACCTTTTAAAAATTGGATTTTTAACAGGATGTTGGATTTATGCCAAATATTAAAACAATCAGCAGCAATCTGATCTGATCTTTTGGTCTTTACATCATTTTTTCTGATGATAGATGCTTTTAGCACAACGTTGTCAAAGTTGTCTGCATTTTTTTAAAATTTTAACCACGACCAGGAACACACCCCTCCCCTGAAAAGCTATCAATTTTTTGAGGTAAAATGAAACATTTGAAGGACATATATTCATTTCT
>JAOZST010000107.1:0-12399 GCA_029939535.1 Desulfobacteraceae bacterium
GATATTGATTCCACCATAATAGCCCTTCAATATGGAGCCAGCGATTTCATAAATAAACCAGTCAGGGATGAGGCTCTGGCCATTGCCCTTGAACGGGCAAAAGAGAAAATTTATATCCGAGAAAAACTGGAAGGATATACAAAAAATCTGGAACATAAGATTGCCAAGGCAACTGAAGAGATTCGTCGTAAATCCAATTTTCAAAAATTATTGATTCACAGTTCCCATGATGCCATTGTTGCCTTTAATCATGATTGGAAGATTGTGGTATTTAATCCAGAAGCAGCCAAGCTGTTTGGAGAAAATGCGGCAGATACCATAAATAAAATGACCATCCAGGACCTGTACCCCAAAAAGGTTGCAGACAGTTATAAAAATATAGTAAAAAACCAGCCGGAAAAAACGGATATTCCCTGGAAAGAAATATTGTTTAAGGTAAAAGACGGCAGGCAGATTCCGGTCCGCCATGCCACCAATGTACTCCATGAAAAAGGTGAATTCATGGGGATTGTTAATTTTTTCCAGGATCTCACAGAAATCAAGCAGCTTGAAAAAGATTTGGTACAATCGGAACGACTTGCTGCTGTGGGTCAGACCGTCAGCGGCCTTGCCCACTATGTTAAAAATATCCTCATAGGGCTTAAAGGCGGCAGCTATGTGGTTGATGTGGGTATGAAGAAAAATGATACGGAAAAGCTTAAAACCGGGTGGCAGACCATTAAAAATAATATAAACCGTGTGTCTATTTTGACCCAGGACCTTTTAACATATTCCAAGGACAGACAGCCTGAAATTAAACCCTGTTTTCCCAATGAGATTGTGGAGGATGTTATTGATCTGGTTTCAAATGTTGCAAGTTCCAACAATATAAGACTTTTAAAGGAGATAGATCCTGATATTGGAGAGCTTGATGTGGATCCCCAAACCATCCACAGAACCCTTCTTAATCTTGTTAACAATGCCATGGATGCTTGTGTGGAAGATGAAAACACTTCCAAGGAATTTGAAATTCAGATTAAAACCTATGTGGAATCCAATAATATGCTGTGTTTAGAGGTTAAAGATAATGGGTGCGGTATGGATGAGGAAACCAGGGCCCGCCTGTTTGATCCCATGTTCAGTACAAAAGGGGGTAAGGGAACAGGTCTTGGCCTGCTGGTTACCGCAAAGCTGGTGGAAGAACACAAGGGTATAATTGATACAAAGACACGCTTGGGGCAGGGGACCACTTTTGTTGTCAGACTACCCTTTGGAAAAGTAGATGCAGTTGATAGAAATTGATCAAGGAGGATGAATTATGAGTAAAAAGGTGCTTGTGGTGGATGATGATCCTGATGTGAGGTCATTTGTTCTCACAGTTCTGGAAGAAAACAATTATACCCCTTTAGTGGCTCAGGATGGGGTAGAAGGCTTGGAAATGATTGAAAAAGATCCGCCTGATCTGGTCATCCTTGATGTATTGATGCCCCGGGGAAGTGGAATTAGATTGTATCGCCATTTAAAAACAGATGATGGGCTGAAAGGGATTCCTGTGATCATGTTCACTGGAATTGCCATGAGGTCTTTTTTGAAATCACAGAAAGTTCTTGATGAGTTCAATGGCGGGGAAGTCCCAAAACCGGATATATATCTTGAGAAACCGGTTGAACCTGAAGAGCTCGTCCAGGCCATAGAAAAAAAAATCGGTTAAAAGAATAAAATCGGTAAAAAAAATTAAAAAGGATTTTATAGACCACTTTATATACCAGGGATTTGTACCCAAGGGAGACAAGATTATATCATGAAGATAAAAAAACTGCTTTTTGTCACCAAGTTTGAAGAGCTTTGTTATGATTCATTAAACTCATTGTTGAGTCTCAGGAAGGCCGGCCTTGAACATGTGGTTTTTTTGAACGTTATTGAACGGGATAAGGTTGCCATGCAAAGGGGCAGCGGATATTTAAAAGAAGAAGAGGTAAAGTTAAAAGAAACCGCTAATATCCGTTTTATTGACTGGGCAGAAAATTTGTTTGAGCTGGGCATGGAGGTGGGAGCCTATATTGAAGTATCCACCTTGATCCCTGAAATTCTAAAAGCAATTGAAAAAGAAAAACCAGACCTTATTGTTATTGGCCGTTCCCATAAAGGCCCGTTGGAACAGCTGTATTCCCGGTCTGATATTACAGAGCTGACAAGGAGAACCTCTGTTCCCATTCTGGTGTTCAAGCACATGGCTGAGGATAAGGTGGTGCCTGAAAAACTGTTTGAAAGGCCTCTTTTTGCAACTTCCTGGTCCACCAGCAGTGAAAAAGCTGTGAGTTGTTTAAAGGAACTCAGCGATGTCATCGGTGAAATACATATCATGCATGTGGTCAGTGAAAAAGATCTTAAAAGCGATGATACCCATGAAGTACAGAAGATTAGAAAAAATGAAAGAAAGCGGTTGGATGACCTGTGTGAAGAGTTTGAGGAAGCAGGAATTTCAGCCCGGCCCCATGTTTATGTTGGTGATCCTGAAAAAGAGATATTAAAGGCTGCCAAAGAGTACCAGGCCACAATGATTATTCTGGGCTTCAGTGAAAAAACAGCCCTTAGAGAACGCTGGATGGGATCTATCTCACGCAATATAGGCGATAAATCCATCTATCCCTGCCTGCTTTTCCCTGTTAAAGAATAGTGCTTCTTTTTCGATAATATTGTCAAATGTCTTTAAATATATCTTGACTCCCATTTGGGGTTCTGATAGAAATTCCGGTTAGCATTTTACGTGTGGTGATTTTTAAAGACAATTGCTTTATCAGGGTAGCAAAAGGTTTAATATGAAACTCTTATTTATAGATGATGAACAGACATTTTTAAAATATCTGGCCAAACGGCTTGTTTTGGACGGATTTACTGTTAAAACCACTTTTTCCGGAGAGGAAGGGGTTGATGCTGCTGCAAAGGAAGATTTTGATGTGGCAGTGGTGGACCTGCAGATGCCTGGAATTGATGGGATTGAGGTTCAGAAAAGACTTAAGGATCTTCAACCGTTTTTGCCCTGTATAGTTCTTACAGGGCATGGAAGTGTTGAAAATGCCCTTGAAAGCGGTAAATATAATGCCTTTAAATTTTTATCCAAACCCGTGGATATGGATACACTCATAGACACCATTAATGCGGCCCATGCCCATAGGCTTACCCAGGAAGGAAAAACCCGGGGCCAGCAGAATGGGGCTTCTGATACGACTGATAAAGGAGCCATGTCAAAGCTGTATGATAAATTTCGAAAAATTTATGGTGTTAAAAAATAGCCATTGAGCTGAGCTATTTATATTTATAAGCTTTTTATAAGGAGAAGTGCTTTGATGGTTTCCGATAAAGGCGCTGACAAAGGCCGAACTGCGACTGAAAAAGGTTCTGGTTTTTCTTTTTTCCCATTCATGATTACATTCATTCTTATGTTCATTACCTGGGTTGTATTGTCAGGGAAATTTGAATCATTATTATTGTGGCTGGGTGTGGTTTCAAGCCTGCTTGTGGCTTATTTTTTTCATGACCTGCTTTTTCCCAACACCAAGCCCGGACATATGAAAATTTTCTTTGCTTTTTCAAAATATACACCCTGGCTGATTTTTGAAATTATCAAAGCCAACTTCCATTTGTTATATCTGGTTTTCCATCCCAGGATGAAGGAATTGATAGACCCCCATATAATAGATTTTAAAACTGATTTAAAATCTGATCTTGCCATTACAACTCTGGCCAACTCCATCACGTTGACACCGGGTACAATTACGGTAACCGCCAGCAGTGAAGGGGCATTCAGGGTTCATGCCATTGACAGGCCTTCTGCAGAAGCACTTCCGGGTGTCATGCTTGAAAAGGTGGCAAATATTTTTGGAGAAAAAATATGAACATGTTTTTTTTGTGCGTTGCAATTGGTTTGTGCCTGCTCATGGCTCTGCCCCTGGTCCGATGTCTTTTTGGCCCTACAGTCCTTGACCGGCTCATTGGTGTGAATGCCATTGGCAGTAAAACAGTTGTTCTCTTGTTGCTCATCGGGATTTTGTATGAACGGGTTGATATGTTTGTGGATATAGCCCTTGCCTATGCATTCCTGAACTTTGTGGCAGTTATTGCCGCGTCAAGATATTTTCACAAGAGAAAAGGATTGTATGAAGAATCCTTTATGGATTGATTATAGGAATTATCATGAATATACTGGTTATTTTGTGTTTGCTCATTGGTTTTTTGTTTAGTCTGGGTGGTGCTGTTGGCATTATCCGTATGCCGGATTTTTATTCCAGGCTTCACCCAGCCGGGAAATTGGATACCCTGGGGATTTTTGCCATGGTCACGGGTCTGGCTCTGTATAATCTTACTCATTTTTCCTTTGAATCCCTTCTTTTGTCAGTGAAAATGTTTTTGATCGTATTTTTTGTGTTCCTGTCCAGTCCAACTGCCACACATTCCATTGTTGATTCAGGCATGAGAGCAGGGCTTAGACCCTGGACCAAAAAGAAAGGAAAGGAATAATCATGCATTGGCCCATTGATTTGATTGTGTTGACTTTTGTTATATTTACCGCCATTGCCGCTATTTCCGTTAAAGATCTTTTGGGAACCGCCATTCTGTTTGGGGCTTATTCATTTTTGATGTGTCTTTTATGGGCCGTTATGGGGGCAGTTGACGTGGCATTTACGGAAGCATCCGTCGGGGCAGGGGTTAGCACTGTTTTTTTTGTTGCTGCGGTGTTTAGAACAAGCAGGAGGACAAAAGATTGAAATTACTAGGCTTTATCATTGTTTGTCTGGTTGGCGGGTTCCTGCTCTATGGGACAGGAGAATTACCAGACTGGGGAGACCCACAGTCACCCGCATCCCTTCATCTTTCCAATGATTATATTGAGCATGCAGTGGATGAAACCCAGGTTCCCAACCTGGTGACAGCCGTCCTGGCTGATTATCGTGGATTTGACACAATGTTTGAAACAGCCGTGGTGTTCTGTGCAGGACTTGCCTGTTTTCTATTGCTCAGGGATTTCAGGCCCAGAAAAGATCATTACTATCGCCATGTTCCCACCGGGGTAGTCCTTCATTTAAAGGACAGTTCCAAGCATTTGGCAGTTGGGAATGAATTTGAAGATATGGACAAGGAATGGGTTCCCTCTGATATTGTTATCAAGACGGTATGCAGAATGCTGATTCCTTTTATTCAGATTTATGCCCTTTACGTTGTGGCCCATGGTGATTTTTCACCGGGCGGGGGATTCCAGGGAGGGGTTATCTTTGGGTCCAGCCTGATTTTATTGGCAATTTCCTATAATCTGAAAACCCTTGTCAAGCGAGTTTCGGAAAAATTCCTTAGTATTTTTGCTGCCCTGGGCGTATTGATTTATGTGGGAATCGGTGCCATTGCAATGCTCCTGGGCGGGAATTTCCTGGATTATTCAAAACTGGCACCGCTGATTCCGATAGATCCCGGTCACATACGGGCCATTGGTATGCTTGGAGTGGAAATTGGTGTGGGGATTACAGTAATGGCGGTTATGGTCATCATTTATATCAATATTGTCTCTGAAGGCAGACATGAAGAAGGATTATAGGGTGGTTTTATGGCTGACTTTTTAGCCCTTATCGTGGCAAAATATAATTATTGGCTTTATATCATTTTAATGATGATAGGTTTATATGCCATGATTGCAAAAAATAATTTGATTAAAAAACTGGTGGGCATGAATATTTTTCAGACTGCCATTATCCTGTTTTATGTTTCCATTGGATATAAGACAGAGGGTACCATTCCCATTATTCAAAATGCCCATGGAGATCATGGGAGCCATGGAGCTGTTATACAGGCTGCCGATTATATTAATCCTCTGCCCCATGTATTGATGCTAACGGCAATTGTAGTCTCTGTTGCAACCTTTGGCGTGGCCATGGCACTTTGTGTCCGGATATACCAAAGGTACCAGACCCTGGAAGAAGATGAACTCAGAATGCGCTTATCGGAAAAATAGATTATGGACAATTATCCAGCACTAATAGTTATCGCCCCTTTGCTGGGCGCTTTTTTTGCGGGGCTTGCAGCATGGATTGAAAAACGTCTGTCTTACCCCATTGCCCTTGCAGCACTTGGTCTTTCATTGTTTTCAGCTGTCAATGTTCTGATGCAGGTGATTGCCTCGGGCACAATTCAATATCGCATGGCCGGGTGGGCGCCACCCATGGGCATTGAGTATCGAATTGATCTTTTAAATGCCATGGTCCTGGTTCTGGTTTCAGGCATTGCATTTCTCAACCTCATTGCCAGCTATAAAAGTGTTATCCAGGAAACCACGGACAGGGCAGAATCCTTTTACGTGATCTACCTTTTGTTTTGTGTGGGTCTTTTGGGTGTGGTTGCAACCGGTGATCTTTTCAATCTATACGTTCTCATAGAAATCACCTCTTTGACCAGTTATACCTTGATTGCCCTGGGTGACAGGGACCGCGGCCCTCTGGCAGCCTTGAATTATATTTTTATCGGTGTCATTGGCGCCTCTTTTTATCTGCTTGGAGTTGGGTATCTATATATTAAAACCGGCTCGCTGAATATGATGGATGTGGCCAATATCCTGTCAGGTATTCAGGGTTCCACCACAGTATTGGTGGCTTTTTTCCTTTGTATTATTGGAGTCTGGATTAAGATGGCTTTGTTCCCCCTCCATGTATGGCTGCCAAATGGATACACCTATGCACCGGTTGCATTTTCCAGGGTGGTTGCCCCTTTGATGACCAAGGTAATGGTTTATGTGATGATCCGTTTGATGATTTCTGTTTTCGGATATGACTATATATTTACCGAACTCAATCTGGGCCAGGCTGTGGTGTGGCTTGGAACCATTGCTGTGCTGGCCGGGAGTATCATGGCATTGTCCCAGAAAAATCTTAAAAAAATGCTCACCTATATTATTGTTGCTGAGATAGGCTATATGGTGGGCGGTGCCTGGCTTGCCAATGAACTTGGAATGACCGGGGCCATCCTGCATATTGTAAATGATGCCCTGATGACTTTTGCTTTGTTTCTGGCTGTGGGTAATATTGCCTATAAAATAAAATCCACGGACCTGGCAAATTTAAAGGGATTGTTTGGCAGGATGCCATGGACCATGGCAGGCTTTGTTCTGGCTGCTTTCAGTATCATCGGAGTGCCTCCGACCTGCGGTTTTTTCAGTAAATGGTATCTGGTTCTGGGAGCCTTTGAAGCAGGTGCCTATCATTTTGCTGCAGCTCTCATTTTTTCAAGTCTTATATGTGCTGTTTTATTTTTTAAAGTTTTTGAAATATGTTTTTTTGAATCCAGGTCCAACGGCCATGGAGATGCCCATGGCCATGGAGATTCTCATTCCACTGTGATAGTTGAGGAAGCACCCATATCAATGCTGGTGGTATCCGGCCTTGTCAGTATTTCCCTGATAGTTGCAGGCTTGTATTCAGGAACCATTGTAAATACGATCATCCTTCCCTTTTTACGGTGAAGATGAAAAAGATTATATTAAAAAGGTAGCCCTATAAATGGTAACCATGATCTCAATTAAACCTCTTTTGGCAGTTTTAGTTCCCCTGTTTGTTATTCCAGTGCTGGTCTCTTCTTCAAGCAAACCCAATGTAAGAGAATCCTGGATTTTTGTTTCAGGGACCATTGTACTGGCTCTTGTCCTTTCCATGCTCCCTGCAGTACTTGCAGGAAAGCAGCTTGTTCTGACCCTGTTTGAAATTGCCCCGGGTGCAGCACTTGCATTCAGGGTGGATGGGCTGGGGATGCTTTTTGCCCTTGTGGCTTCCAGCCTTTATATTGTTACATCCATTTATTCCATCGGGTATATGAGAGGGCTTAATGAACATGGCCAGACCAGGTTTGTGTCCTTTTTTGCCCTGGCAATATCAGCAACAATCGGTGCTGCTTTTTCTGCCAATCTACTGACGCTTTACCTTTTTTATGAAATTCTGTCCCTGGCCACCTATCCCCTGGTTGCCCATCATCAGGATGAGACCTCAAGGATTTCAGGTAGAAGATATCTGACCTTTATTCTGGGAACATCCATTGGGCTTGTTCTGCCTGCCATGATTTATTGCTACCATGTGACAGGAACCCTGGAATTTTCAACTGCAGGTATTTTTTCAGGTCAATTGTCCAAACCCCAGGCCACTGTTCTCCTGCTCATGTTTGTGTTTGGGTTTGCCAAAGCAGGTATCATGCCCTTTCATACCTGGCTTCCGGCTGCCATGGTCGCCCCCACACCAGTGAGTGCTCTTCTCCATGCAGTGGCCGTTGTAAAGGTTGGTGTGTTTTCCATTGTCAGGGTGATGACTGGAATTTTCGGTGTTGATCTGCTGGCAGACTTTAACCTGGGTGTTGTGGTCATGAGTATTGCCTCGGTCACTATTCTTTTGGGGTCCTGCATTGCACTTTCCCAGGATGAACTTAAGAGGCGGCTGGCCTATTCAACCATCAGTCAATTGTCATATATTATTTTTGGTGTGGCTTTGCTTTCCCCCCAGGGTCTTCTGGGTGGTGTCATTCACATTGTCATGCATGCCTTTGGCAAGATAACCCTGTTTTTCTGTGCCGGTGCCATTTATGTGGCAACCGGTAAAAAATATATCAGTCAGATGACAGGGCTGGGCAAGAAAATGCCCTTTACATTTACGGCTTTTTTCATTGGTGCCCTGGGGGTTATAGGGCTTCCTCCTGCTGGTGGGTTTTACAGTAAATGGAATTTAATTTTAGGAACCCTTGAGGCCCAGCAGACTATTTTCATGGTTGTTTTGCTGGTGTCATCATTTCTCAATGCCTTTTATTTTTTACCCATTGTGTATAAAGCTTTTTTTGGAAAGAGTGAAGAAGAGGATGGCTCTCCCGTGAAAATTCAGGAAGCAAATTTATGCCTGGTCATCCCTTTGATTATTTCAGCAATCATTTCAATTGTTTTATTCTTTTATCCAACGGTTTTTATAAACCTGATCAAAGTCGGTTTGAATATTTAATGGAATAGAGGAATAAAACCAAGGAATTAATGAAATGGGAATAAAAAAAAAAAAATTCAATGGTGAAGAATTTGAAACCCTGGACCATGACGAGGTCCCTGGATTCAGGACTGCATTTCACATTATTATAAGTGTGGCAGTGGTTTATTTTATTTATATTTTTTCACATGTGTGATAGCCAACTTCCTGGTTAAACATTCAAGGAGTTAAGGAAGAGGAATGAAAAAAGAATTAACCATTTTTGATAACCCTAAAAATGTTAAGCGGCTTCGATACGGATTTTTTGTGGCTCTGGTATTGATCCTTATTGCAGAAAGTTTTGTTGAAATGCATGGTGAATTTTCTGTGGAACATTTTTATGGTTTTTATGCCGTATATGGATTTATCTCCTATGTCCTTTTAATATTTGTTGCCAAACTCTTACGAAAAATTATCATGCGCAAAGAGGATTATTATGATGAATAGCATTCTGCCCCCTGCACTTATATTTATACTAGGTGCAGTTTTGATACCTTTTTTAAGGGGTAAGGCAAAAGCCATTTATATGCTGGCCTTACCCGTAGTTGTATTTATCATATTATTGAACCTTTCCCTGGGCAACACATGGATTGTTGATTTCTGGGGCTATGAACTTATAATGGGAAGAGTAGATAAGCTTTCCCTGATTTTTGCCTATATATTTACAATCATGGCGTTTTTAGGGATTTTATTTGCCTTGCAGGTAAAAGATAATCTCCAGCACGTGTCAGGAATTATTTATGCCGGTTCAACCCTGGGCGTGGTCCTGGCAGGAGATTTTTTATCCCTTTACCTTTTTTGGGAAATTATGGCAGTCAGTTCTACCTTCCTGATTCTTGCTTCCAGAACAAAAGCCTCACGGGAAGCTGGTTTCAGGTATATCCTGGTCCATTTGATCGGCGGGCTTTTTCTCTTGGCAGGAATTGTCCTCTATGTCCAGAAAACAGGAACCATTGCCTTTGATTATATCGGACTTTCCGGCCTTGATTCCTATCTAATTTTTATTGGTATTGCTTTAAATGCAGCGGCTATCCCTTTTCATGCATGGCTGCCCGATGCATATCCCATGGGAACTCCAACAAGTACTGTTTTTTTAAGTGCATTTACCACAAAATCCGCGGTTTATTTATTGATCAGAACTTTTCCAGGGGCTGATATTTTATTGGTCATGGGCGGATTAATGGTGTCTGTTCCCATATTTTATGCGGTTCTTGAAAATGATATTAGAAGGGTGTTGTCTTATAGTCTGATGAATCAGGTGGGATTTATGCTGGTGGGTATTGGTATTGGAAGCGAACTTGCTTTAAATGGTGCAGTTGCCCATGCATTCTGTCATATTATTTATAAAGCGCTTCTTTTTATGGCTGCGGGTTCTGTCCTTCAAATGACAGGGAAAATAAAGTGTACCGAGATTGGCGGGCTTTATAAAACAATGCCCTTGACCTGTTTGTTCTGCATGGTAGGGGCTGCATCCATATCAGCATTCCCCTTATTTTCCGGGTTTGTTTCCAAAT
This sequence comes from Desulfobacteraceae bacterium, assembly GCA_029939535.1. Lineage (GTDB taxonomy): Bacteria > Desulfobacterota > Desulfobacteria > Desulfobacterales > Desulfobacteraceae > NBML01. The sequence continues at coordinate 10,523 of JAOZST010000107.1, forward strand.
CCATGATTATCAGTGCATCTGCCCATGAAAAAATATTTCTGATCTGGATGGTGCTTCAGTTTGCATCTACTGGTGTGGTTGATCACGCCGGGATAAAGGTACCGTTTTTTACTTTTTTTGGTCATGACGCAGGTATCCGTGCCAAAGAACCTCCTTTAAACATGCTGGTTGCCATGGGAATTGCCGCAGGGCTTTGTGTGGGTCTGGGAGTATTCTATCAGCCATTGTACAATATGCTGCCATTTCCAGTTCATTTTGAACCTTATACGGGCTCCCATGTAGTCGGGCAATTACAACTGCTCTTGTTTGGAGCTCTGGCATTTACGCTTTTAATCCTCTCTGGTTATTATGTGCCGGAGGTTAGGAGCAAAAATCTTGATGCTGACTGGACTTATAGAAAATTTGGACGGTTTTGCTATGGAATTCTTGACAGGGGATTGAATTCTTTAAACAGGATATCTGAAGGTTTGTTAATGGGAGCTGTTAAAGGCCTTGTTTCCTTTTTTAAAAGTGCTGCAGTAAAAATTGCCCTTTTTGTTTCCGTAAATATCTGGCTGCTCCTGGGCTACAGGGATAAACGTCTGGAAATAAAGAAAAACAGGCTTTATAACGATATTATTCAAGGAACTCTGCCCATTGGAATTGGAGCTGCTGTTGCAATTTCCTTTATTCTCCTGGTTTTTATTTTAACCTAAATTTAGGTATTAGGATTCGAACATGGTAAAAATAGAAGATTTAAAAAGGATCAATATGCTCAGAGCAGTGCCGGAGCATCTGCTGGAGATCATTGGTCAGGAAGCCCATTTGAGTATTTTTGGAACAAATACACAATTGTTTGCAGTGGGACAAAGGGTTGATATATATTATATGCTGATCATGGGACAGGTGGCTTTGAAAGTTGCCTTAAACCCTGATGTGGACGTTATACTGGACAACCTTCAATCAGGAAGCTCTTTTGGGTCCTCGGCTCTTCTGGAAGGTTCCAGGGCATCTTATACTGCTGTGTGCCAGGAACCCTGTGAGGTTATTACCCTTTATGGACCGAGAATGATTGAAGTGTTTGAAACCAATGAGGAACTTGGGTATCACATGATGGCAGGAATGGCCGGACAATATAAGAGAACCATTGACACCCGGGCCCAGATGATCATTAATACCCTGGCCAGTCATCCTGAACTGAAACAGAGTATTGATGATATAGAAACTCTCACTCCAGCTTATTAAATAAAAAATTATTGCAAGGTTAAAAATAAAATGATTGAAATTGAGGCCCTAAAAAAAATTCATTTTTTAAAAGAATTGCCCGGGGATATCCTGGAAAAGATTGGCTCTGTTGCTCAATTGGAAACCGTTGATAAAGAATCAGTTCTGGTCAAGCAGGATCAGACACTGGATACGGTTTATATGCTTGCCTTTGGTAAAATTTTTTTAAATTGCAGAGCGTCTTCTGGTAAGGCATTGACTCTGGACGAATTATCTCCGGGCCAGAGCTTTGGCGTATCAGCATTTATAGGGGAGTCCTTGTCCAATTTTACTGCAATATGTGCAGAAAAATCTAGTATAATAACATTGCCTGCCAATCAGATGATCCAATTGTGTGAAAAGGATTATAAACTGGGCTATACATTTATGCAGCAGGTAGTTCAGACATTTAAATCACGGATGGACAAACATACCCGGCAATTTATTCACTCTCTGGCTACACATCCGGACATGGTATAGCAGCGGGAATAGATAGAGCCGCTGGATCAGTGAGAGCAGCAAGAAAGGATAGGGCCTTTCTTTGGATCAGCGAGAACATCTCTAAAATAATTTCTATAAAAACAGACGCTTGTGTGGGGAGATAACAACATTCCGCATTCCATACAAAAGTCTTT
>JAOZST010000108.1:0-10302 GCA_029939535.1 Desulfobacteraceae bacterium
CCTGAAATGGTCCTATCTTTCTGGTGTCGATATCACCCTGGAAAAGTCTGAATATTGTTCCATTCTTTAACTAAATATTTATTCTTTAATTTTTAGAAACAATTTATTTATGGGGTCACTTTTTTGTTAGGCCACCTGGTCTGTTGAATTAAGAACATGGGACAACCGCTGCCCGTTTTTTGAATTATTTTTATAAAACATCAGGCTATTTTCAACTATTGCCAGGACCTGATCATGGGTTTGGATCCCGGGCACTTCCATGGCAAGCTTGGGATGGCGCCCAAGCCTTCCCCCCAGCAGTACTCGGAAACCTTTTTCCTTTTCTTTAATGGTTCCTGTGGGGCAGGCCAGGATGCATTTGCCGCAGGAAAGACAGAAATCATTGTCAATAATCGGTATCTGGTTCTTTTGATCCAGGCGGACAGCTTTGTCAGGACAGGATTCCACACAGGAATTGCAAAGGGTACAGTCTTCTCCCCCCACCCGGGGAACACTGGCTCCAATTATGCCGATGTCTACAATCTGGGGACGGGAGCAGGCATTGGGACAGTCAGACAGGGAGATCCTGAATTCATGGTGAAATTTCAAGTCCCCCTGGACACTGGATTTTAAAAAAGAAAGGAGGTCTGCTTTTTCCATAAGGGTCTGGATATCTTTTGAAAGCTGGGTACAGGCATTAGCACTGTTGGGGCAGCCCTCTCCCCCGAAGCAGGTGCTGATATCATAGCCCTGGATATCTTTTTCCATACCTCCCTTGGACAAAAACTGCTTTTTAAGGGAGGTTACATCATCAATATCAACTTTTTTTTTACCTTTACCCTGGGCATGGGCTTCCACTTTTTTTCGTACCTTTTTCCTGACGAAAAAAGGAACTTTTTTTATGGCAGCCTCAGCCTCGGACGACCATTTCATGAAAGAATTTTTCCCTGGGAACTGATCACGACTTCTTTAAAGGGAATATCAACTCCTGCATTTTCAAGGGATTTTTTGATGATCCCGGCCATGCCTGAACAACAGGGCACTTCCATGACTAGAGCAGTAATACTCTTGATGCCGGCACCAGCAAAAATCTGGGTAAATTTATCTATATATGACTGGACATCATCAAACTTGGGGCATCCAAGCATTACAGCCTTACCCTTGAGAAAATCTGCATGAAAAGAGGGATAGGCAACAGGCACGCAATCCGCTGCAATTAAAAGATCTGCTCCCTTTAAAAAAGGGGCTCCAGGGGGTATCAAATGGATCTGAACAGGCCAGTGACCCAGGGCTGACGGCCCGCCCGAGGCCTGGACTTTTGCTTCGTTGGCACAATTGCAGGCATTACTTTCAATTGCAGAGGGAAAAGTTTTTAAAGCAGCAGAAGGACACCCGCCACCCAGTGGAGTTGTTATTGGGGGAGCAATTTTTCTGTCTCCTTCCTCTTTTTTATCAATCTCCTGCTGTTTGAGCATCTCTTCTACAGCTTCCTCATCAAATTCATCAGCTTCCCGTTCAACAATTTTCAGGGCACCCTGGGGACATTCACCCATGCAGGCTCCCAGGCCGTCACAATATTTATCTGCAATAACCTTTGCCTTACCATCCACAATCACAATGGCACCTTCAGCACAGGAAGGAACGCAATTACCACAGCCATCACAGCGTTCATCATCAATCTCAATTATTTTTCTGGTCACTATCATTTTATTCTCCTCACAAGGCCTGAATTACTTCAACCATGTTTCTTTACTTATTCTGCATCAATACTTCTTTTGCCAGTAAATTTCCGGATTCCGTCAAAAAAAGCCGGTCAAGCTTGGCAAAAAACTGAATTTCATCAATATCATTTTTGCCATTGCAGTCATACATATTGGTCAGCATGTCTGCATCATACAAAACTTTAAAGTTTAAGCTCTCATCCTCGTCAGGATGGTGATGGTGGCCGATAATTTCGCAGACCTCTTTCACAAGTTCCTCTTTGGCGCCTAACTTTTCCATGAGCTCCTTTGCCACGGCAGGACCTTCAAGTTCCTGATTTTTGGCTACAGAGGAGTTGTCGTTTTCCTGGGCATTTTTAATACCAATATCATTGAGATAGGCTGCGCACATTACCACGGCAAGGTTTGCCTTTTCCTTTTTAGCGATCTTTTCTGCAAACCGCGCCACCTTGCCTGCATGGCTGATGCGTTTAAAATCCCTGCCAAAATAACGCTTCATCTCTATTGCAACCCGGTCTTTTAAAAGGTCTTCCTGGCCGGCAAGAAAACCCTCCGGCAGAGTACCCAGGCATTGTTCAGCAAATTTGCAATAGGCAGCACAACCAAAATCCATTTTTGGGTTCACAATCTTTTTTTTGCAATGACCGCAGCGCCGGGTAGCATCATCCTTGAAAAACTCCATGGGATGTCCGCATTCCGGGCATTCTGTTTCAAAAATAGCATCCTGATTCCAATATTGGGTATCCTGTCCTGGGCATTTCATGATTTTTCCTTTTTTTTCCTGGCCTTACCTGGGAGCATGTAGAGGGGGCCAGGCGGGAAAAACCTCTTCCCGCCTGGTTTTATCTTTTATTACTTAATAACTTACCTACCCTGCATCATGGCTTCTATATCAGCCCCGGGCTCGGTAATGGGTTTAATATCAAAATTTTCAACCAGCACGTTCAATACGGTTGGAGAGACAAAGGCTGGCAGTGTTGGCCCTAAGCGGATGCCCTTGACACCCAGGTGAAGCAGTGCAAGAAGAACGGCAACAGCCTTTTGCTCATACCATCCAAGATCAAAGGAGATGGGCAGATCATTAATATCATCCAGACCAAACACTTCCTTGAGTTTCAGAGCAATAACAACCAGAGAGTAGGAGTCATTACACTGGCCTGCATCCAATACCCTTGGGATGCCGCCGATATCGCCCAGATCCAGTTTGTTGTATCTGTACTTGGCACATCCAGCCGTCAGGATCACTGCATCCTGGGGCAATTGCTGGGCCACTTCTGTAAAATAATTTCTGCTTTTATGACGACCGTCGCATCCTGCCATTACCACAAAGCGCTTGATGGCTCCGGATTTAACTGCATCCACAACTTTGTCAGCAAGGGCAAGCACCTGGTTGTGGGCAAATCCGCCAACAATCTTACCGGTTTCAATTTCCTGGGGTGGTGCACATGTTTTTGCCTGGGCCACAATGGCTGAAAAATCCTTTGCTTTGCCATTAATTGCTGAAACATGATCGGCACCTGGAAAAGAAACTACGCCCGTAGTATAAAGCCTGTCAAGATAGGTGCTTTTCTTTTTCATGGGAACCACGCAGTTGGTGGTCATGAGGATGGGACCATTAAAAGATTCAAACTCTTCATTCTGGTGCCACCAGGAACTACCGTAATTCCCCTTAAGATGTTCATATTTTTTAAAGGCAGGGTAAGAATTACATGGAAGCATTTCTCCATGGGTATAGACATCAACACCAGTACCTTCAGTCTGTTTCAGCAACTCTTCCATGTCTTTAAGATCGTGGCCGGAAATAAGTATTCCAGGATTTGTTCCCACCCCTATATTAACTTCGGTAATCTCGGGGTGTCCATAGGCAGTGGTATTGGCCTCGTCCAGGGCAGCCATGGTGGTTACAATGACTTCACCGCACTTCAGGACCATTCCCACCATCTCGTCCACTGATAAATCCTGGGTGGTGGAAGCAAGCCCCTCATACATAAAATCCCAGATCTCATCTTTTTCAACACCCAGGACTGATGCATGGTCTGCATAGGCGCCCATTCCCTTAAGGCCCAGAATCAGAAGTTCTCTTAAAGACCTTACATCCTCATTCTCTGTGGCCAGGACACCCACGGTCTCGGCTTTTGCCTGGAATGTTCCCACATCATTGGAATACCAGGTGGCGCTTTCATGGAGATCACTTCCCAGCTTGTCGCCGGCTGCATCCATGAGTTCTTTTTTCAGGGCCTGGGCACGATTTATCCAGTCTATAAGATTCTCATCATTAAAATTGGCATTGGTAATGGTGGTAAAAAGTCCCTTACTGATAAAGAGAGCGGCTGAAGCGGGTACTTCAATACCGGCTGCCTTGGATTTGCTTGCGATTACAGCAATCCCTTTAAGGTTGAAAATCAAAAGATCCTGGAGGTTGGCCGTGGAATTTTCCTTTCCACACATCCCTTTAATGTTACATCCTTCATTTTTTGCTGTTTCTTGACATTGAAAACAAAACATTGTGCTTTCTCCTTATTTATGGTGATGAACAATTAATCTTTACATCTAATCTTTACATCTTGGTGTGAACTTACTATAGATTAGGATGTAAAACCTTGATCTGGATCAAGGTACAAAACTTTTTTATATCTTTTGATAAAAATTAAAAACTGATGCTATACAAAGAATAAAATCGAGGTATTATACCATTAATATTTTAAAAACCATACCGCTTTTTTCAGGATTTTCAGGGACCCAGATGGAAAAGATAAAAACAATTGCCCTGGAGCTTAAATTTAACAGGGGAAAACTCATCTTCCAGGAAGGGGACAAGGGGGATGGGTTTTATATTGTAAATACCGGCAGAATCAAAGTTTTCAAACTTTCCCTTGAAGGAAAGGAGCAGATCCTTCACATATACGGACCAGGCCATACCTTTGGCGAAGTACCGGTATTTGAGGGCAAAAACTTTCCCGCCTCTGCCATGGCCATTGAAGCCTCCAGCATTATAGTCCTTCCCAGGGACAAATTTGTCAATTTGATCACCACCACTCCAGCACTTTCCATGAACATGCTGGCTGACCTTTCCAAGCGGTTGCGGGACTTTACCATACAGATTGAAAACCTAAGCCTTAAAGAAGTGCCATCCAGGCTGGCTGCCTATCTTTTAACCCTGTCCCAGGAACAAAAATCTAAGAGCTCTGACCAGGGAATGAATCAGGGAATATCCCCTACCAAAGACAGGGGCAATGAACTAAAAGTGACCCTTCCCATTTCCAAAGCCCAGCTGGCAAATCTGATTGGCACCACCCCTGAAACCATCTCAAGAATCTTCAAAAAAATGGCTGACGCTGACTTGATCCAGGTTAAAACAAAGGATATTTTTATTAAGGACATTGAAGGATTGTCTGAACTGTCTGAATCCGGACGGATATAGACACGTAATTACAATAGTTCAACCGCTTGACATTTATAATACAAGGATCTTAATTCTTTGGTTAAAAAAAAGCCATATTCTATCTGGGGCGAAGATCTGGACCCCCAGGCCCTGGCACAGATGGAAAATGCCATGGAACTGCCCGTGGCAGTTAAAGGTGCACTCATGCCCGATGCCCACAAGGGATACGGCCTCCCCATAGGCGGGGTATTGGCAGTGGACAATGCTGTTATCCCCTATGCTGTGGGGGTTGATATTGCCTGCAGGGTTAAGATGAGTGTGCTGCCCATTGCTTTTTCCAGATACAACACCCTGAGGGGGGATCTTAAAACAGCTCTGGACTCCCAGACATGCTTTGGCATGGGAGCAGCCTTTAAACGACCAAAGAACCATCCAGTCATGGATGAGGACTGGGAATTCTCCAATGTTACAAAATCATTAAAAGACAAGGCCTGGCATCAGCTGGGAACCAGCGGCTCTGGAAACCATTTTGCCGAGTTTGGAAAACTCTCCCTGGACAGGGATGGAATGGGGCTGAAAAAAGGAAATTATATCGCCCTTCTCACCCATTCGGGCAGCCGGGGAACCGGGGCAAAGATTGCCAAACATTACTCTGACCTGGCAAAATCCATGCACCCAGAGCTTGCCCGGCATCTAAAGGATCTGGCCTGGCTTTCCATGGACCAGGAACCGGGGATCATATACTTTATGGCCATGGAACTTATGGGACGATATGCTGCTGCCTGCCATGAAATCATCCATGAATCAATCTTCCGCGCCTTTGGCGAATCCCCGGTCTTAACAATTGAAAACCACCATAATTTCGCATGGAAAGAAAAAATAGGTCTGCGAAACTTCATTATCCATAGAAAAGGAGCCATTCCAGCTGAAAAAGGAAAAATGGGCATCATCCCTGGATCCATGGCAGATCCAGGGTTTGTTATACGGGGACATGGAAATGAAGATGCCATTAATTCCGCTGCCCACGGAGCCGGCAGAACCATGAGCCGGAACGCTGCAATGAAATTGTTTACTTTCAAAGATTTACAGGGTATTTTACAAAAAAAACAAATCACGCTTATTTCTGCTGGACTTGATGAGATACCCATGGCATATAAAAATATCCGCCATGTCATGGATCAGCAAAAGGATCTTGTTGAAACAATGGCCATATTTGAACCCAGGCTGGTTAAAATGGCCCCGCCTGGAAAACCCGGGAAAAGATTCAAATAAGGGAATGACCAACAAAATAATGACTTTTTAAATCAAGACCAACTTTATTAACTGCATCATCTGCCAAGGAGGAAAAATGGGAAAATTACTTAGGATCAATACCAAAGAAAAAACCTTTAACTTTGAAGAGACTCCCGAAGCCTATGCAGGACTGGGAGGCAGGGCACTGACCTCTAAAATGGTTCTGGACGAGGTTCCTGCCACCTGCCATCCCCTGGGAAAGAACAACAAACTGATCTTTGCACCGGGCATAATGTCAGGATCTCCTGCTGCTGATTCCGGCCGTTTATCCGCAGGGGCAAAGTCACCCCTCACCGGCGGCATCAAAGAGAGTAATGCCGGAGGTCTTTGCTCACAAAAACTGGCAAAACTGGGCATCACAGGCCTGATCCTTGAAGACAAACCAGAGGCAGATGATTACAGTTTAATTGTCATTAACAATGACGGGGTGGAAATCCTTCCTGCAGGCGATCTTGTAAAAGCCGGAAATTATGAAGTCATGGAAAAACTCTGGGCCAAATACGGTAAAAATATAGGGGTTTTGAGCATTGGCCAGGCAGGAGAACAATGCCTTAAAGGAGCCTCCATCCAGCAGGCCGACCTCAACGGCCGGCCGGGACGTGCCCACGGCAGGGGTGGACTTGGTGCTGTCATGGGCTCCAAAAAAATCAAAGCCATTGTGGTGGACGACAAAGGTGCATCCAGGATAGAAATCAAAGACCCCGAGGCCTTTAAGGCTGCAAACAAACGGTGGGTGGAAATGCTGCGAAATCATCCTGTCACAGGCGAAGGCCTGCCCGCCCTGGGCACTGCAGTCCTGGTAAACGTTATTAACGAAGCCGGTGCCCTGCCCACAAAGAATTTCAGGAGCGGCCGGTTTGAGCATGCCCAGGACATCAGCGGAGAAGCCATGGCAGAATCCATTGAAAAAAGAGGGGGGATCACTACGGAAGCCTGCCATCCAGGTTGTGTAATCAAGTGTTCCAATGTTTACCATGACAAGGAAGGCAAATACCTGACCTCGGGTTTTGAATATGAAACTATCTGGGCATTCGGTGCCCACACAACCATAAAAAACCTGGATGACATTGCCATGCTGGACAGGCTCTGTGATGACTTTGGCCTGGATACCATTGAGATGGGAGTGACCATAGGTGTTGCCATGGAAGGGGGCTTGATCCCCTGGGGCGACGGCAAGGCCGCCATTGATCTTCTTTCCAAAGTCGGTGAATCCTCTTCTGAAGGAAAAATAATAGGCAATGGTGCTTTGTTTACCGGGGATGCCCTGGGGGTTGATAGGGTTCCTGTGGTGAAAAAACAGGCTTTTCCCGCCTATGACCCCCGCTCCTGCAAGGGTGTGGGTGTTACCTATGCAACCACTCCCATGGGTGCAGACCACACTGCCGGATACGGTGTTACAGCAAATATCCTGGGTGTTGGAGGCACCATAGATCCCCATAAAAAGGAAGGCAATGTGGAACTTTCCCAGGGCCTCCAGATAGCCACCGCAGCCATTGATGCGGCTGGTCTCTGCCTTTTTGTGGCCTTTGCTGTTCTTGACAATGAAGACGGACTTCCCACGGTTGCCAATATGCTCAATGCCCAGTACGGCCTTGAGCTGACCCCGGATGATATCCTTGAACTGGGTAAATCCATCCTTAGAAATGAAAAAGAGTTCAATAAAAAAGCCGGGTTTACACCAGTGGATGACATGCTGCCTGAATTTTTCCAGGAAGAGTTCCCCCCCCACAAAACCCAATGGGATTTTACTCCGGAAGATCTCCAGAAAACCCTTGATTTCTAATAACCTATAATTTGTATACCCAGTAAAAGGGCGGAGAAGTTCTCCGCCCTTTTTATTTTCCCTAAAAAAGCATTTTACAAATATAAGTATCTATATTATAAGCAGTACCTTTCAGTGGAGTATTAATTTGGAGTATTGGTGTGTTTTATAATTAACTAAGATTTTGATTACTAAATTATGAGTGCTTTGTTTGCTGTTAAATGGCTTGCTGCTTTTTCTCCGATTTTTGTAGTTCTTGTTTTAATGATTTTTAAAAACTGGAGCGGCTCCAGGGCCGGTGCTGCCGGCTGGTTTACTGCACTGATTGCTGCCAGTCTGTTTTTTGGTGCCCACCCCACACTATTGGCCTATTCACAAATGAAAGGGATTCTTCTTTCCCTTAACGTTCTTTATATTATCTGGGCAGCCCTTTTATTGTATAATATTGTAAATGAAACAGGGGCTATTAAGGCCATAGGCATTGGAATTGAAAGGTTCAGCGGTGATAAATCCATACAGATTCTTATTTTTGGATGGATCTTTGCCTCTTTTCTCCAGGGGGTTGCAGGATATGGCGTCCCCATAGCTGTTGTGGCTCCACTTCTTGTCAGCCTTGGCTTTTCTCCCGTTGTTGCAGTTGCCGTTCCTGCAATAGGACATTCCTGGTCCGTCACTTTTGGTTCAATGGGGGCATCCTTTCAGACCCTCATGGCCGTAACCGGTTATGATTATTTCTATCTTGCCCCATGGTCTGCAGGACTTCTGGGTATTGCCGCTTTTCTATGTGGAATCTTTTGTGTACATGTGTTTGGCGGGTGGAAAATGGTAAAACACAGTTTTCCTGCCATTCTTATTATTGGAATTGCCATGTCAGGCACCCAGTATATTCTTGCTGTTTCCGGCATGTGGACCCTGGGTGGTTTCGGGGCAAGCCTTGTGGGATTTGTCAGCGGCCTTCTGGTTGCAAAATTAAAAAGATATAACCAGACAAAACCTTCCACAGCAACATCGGAAATGAGCCTGGGGTGGGCATTATCTGCATATTTTATTCTCATTGTAATTGTTTCAGCAGGTGTAATGATCCCCTGGGTAAAAGAGTTTCTGGGACAGGTCACACTCACCTTTGCATTCCCTGAAATCGTGTCCTTAAAGGGGTGGGTTGTTGAGGCAGGAAAGGGAAAAGCCATAAATGTTTTTGGTCATGGCGGGGCTTTACTTTTATATTCCTCAATTTTAAGTTTTCTGGTATATCAATCAAGGGGTTTTTATAAGTCTGGTTCATTAAAAACCATTATACAGAAAACAATAAAAAGTGGTGTTCCCACAAGTCTTGGTATTGTCAGCATGGTTTGTTTTGCCATGATAATGGATCACTGCCAGATGATCTATACCCTTGCCCAAGGCATAAGCATGGTTTTTGGTTCTTTTTATCCTCTGATTTCTCCATGGATAGGATTGCTGGGTGCATTCATGACAGGCTCCAATACCAATTCCAATGTGGTTTTCGGGGTGCTTCAGCAGGAGACAGCCCAGCTGGCCGGACTCAGCACCGCATTGATTCTTGCAGCCCAGACAACCGGTGGTGCCCTTGGAAGCATGATTGCTCCTGCAAAAATACTTGTGGGATGCTCTACTGTAGGCCTGGCAGGCAGGGAAGGTCCTGTTTTAAAGGCGACTCTACGTTACGGGCTCATTATTACGGGTATCATCGGTATTCTTACCATTGTATTTTCTTTTTTTGGTTAAAGGCAAAAAATTATGAATGAATTTTTAAAAAAATATAGTGCCCGGCTTAAATCTCTGGCTTTGATACTCATGCTTGCCATCCCTTTTATGCTATATCAAACTGCAATGTATGGCTCCAAATTTCAGGTAAACTTATTTTTAGGACTTTTCATGGCCAACATGCTGTTTGTCATGAAAAAAGGCTAAAAAAGCAAGATAGGAAAACACTAGATGACATCAAAGAGCCAAGCCAGATCAAATCAAAACTTTCAGGATGAACACATTACCGTGGGAGGTCAGATTACAGATCATGCAGCATTTCTGGCTGGTGTATCACCAAAACAATTCCTGACAGATGCATCTACCTTTGTAAAAACCCAGCTCCTGGTTACAGAATATTATAATCTGGATACATTGAGTAATTTCTGGGATGTTTATAA
>JAOZST010000108.1:10402-12357 GCA_029939535.1 Desulfobacteraceae bacterium
GTGCTTGTACCCCATATTGAAGTGATGCGAAAAGAGGCAGACATACCGGCCCTGCTCATGGACGGGCGGGATGCCTGGGCATCTCCTCCCATGATCACTTTGGATATGATGGATGAGTATGTTGTGGCGTATGCGGAAAGGCTGCTGGATAAAGTTGGCGGCCACCTCATCACCCGGGGAAACTGGGGAGACGCAAAAAGCCGTGATCCGGAACGGTTCTTTTCACAAAAGATGAAATGCACTCCCGGTCTATTAAGCGTGTCAGATCCTGACCTTTTTGAAATAGGACCTGAACGGGTAAAAGCATATGCAGATAAGCATGATCTATTTGTAACCGCAGGTGTGGATGCAGGCCTGCTTTTGGAAGGTCCTGTGGATGCCATTGTAGAACGTATAAAATTTTATATTGATAAAATCGCCAGGAATGGGCAGTGCATGATCCATCTTAACCAGATTCCAGAAAAAACACCGCCTGAGCATGTTCACGCTGCTGTTGCTGCCTGCCATACCTATGGCCGTTTTCCCATGCCAAAAAATCTGGATGATATCCCTTTTGAAATTCCAGAAAGAGAAAGTTTTTCAGAATTTGTAAAGCAAAAACAAAATATCTAATCTCCTAGGTTTTAGGAAAAGAAGAGATGCCATGAAAATATTTCAATACCCTTCCGACGAGGCAGAAAAAAGAGTCAAAGACACCATTGAAAGGGGTTTGGGATTTTCCCAGGCCGACTATGAAAATGTTGAAACATACATTGAAGATGTAAAAAAAAGGGGTGACCAGGCCCTGGTGGAATATACCAATAAATTTGATTCAAAGGCAGTTACCCTGGATTCCCTTCAAGTCACCAATGAAGAATTTGACATTGCCATGAAATCCCTTGATCCAAGTTTCCTGAAAGCCCTGGACCGGTCCGTGGACCAGCTAACAGATTTTCATTCAAAACAAAAGGAAAAGTCATGGATTGACACTCCCAGAAACGGGGTGATGCTGGGCCAGCTGGTCAAACCTGTGGGTGCGGCCGGTGTATACGCCCCGGGTGCAAGGGGTGGCAAAACTCCCCTGGTCTCATCCGTGCTCATGGGCGGTATTCCAGCCAGAGTGGCTGGAGTTGAATCCATAATTCTCATGACCCCGCCCATGGAAAACGGCCGGATAAATCCACATATTCTGGCAGCAGCTGAAAAAGTAGGAATTTCATCTGTATTCAAGGCGGGCAGCGCCTGGGCCATTGCTGCCCTTGCCCATGGAACCCTGCAAATACCCCGGGTGGACGTGATTGTGGGCCCGGGAAATATCTATGTAACCCTGGCCAAGAAAATTGTTTCAGGAACCGTGGGAATTGACATGATTGCAGGTCCCAGTGAAATTCTGATCATTGCAGACCAGAATGCCAAACCGGAATTTATTGCAGCTGACCTGCTTTCCCAGGCAGAACATGATGTCATGGCTTCATCCATCCTTGTCACTGACTCTGAAGAGCTGGCAGACAAAACCATTTCATCCCTGGAAAAACAGATGGCCAGCCTTTCAAGGCAGGATATTGCCAGGGTCTCCATTGAGAATTTCGGGACCATTATGCTGGTACCGGACATTGAAACCGGGATTGAGCTTTCCAACCGCCTGGCACCGGAACACCTTGAACTGCTGGTAAAAGACCCCTTTGACTATATTGACCAGATCCACAATGCAGGAGCTTTGTTCCTGGGTTCCTATACCCCTGAACCCATGGGAGATTATATTGCAGGCCCCAACCATGTACTTCCAACAGCCGGTACTGCAAGGTTCTCCTCTGCGTTGAGCGTGGAGCACTTCACAAAAAAAACCAGCCTCATTCACTATTCAGAAGCTGCATTTAAAAAAGAAGCTGATGACGTAATCTGCCTGGCCATGACCGAAGGGTTGGATGCCCATGCCAATTCAATAAAAATCCGTAAATAAGGGCTCTCACATAAAA
>JAOZST010000109.1:0-6015 GCA_029939535.1 Desulfobacteraceae bacterium
CGCACCCAAAGCTTTACATAACTCATTTTATGACAAGTTAAATATTATGTGAAGTCCACAAGACATTGGCATAATCAATGAGAGGTTTTATGAACAGAAGGCTTCTGTTTCCAAAATGTAGTTTCTTGCTGAAAAGCATAAGCAAGCTGTAAAACGCCCCAGTCATCTTGGTGACGTCCTACAATTTGGATGCCTACAGGAAGACCGTCTTCAGTAAATCCACATGGAACTGAAATTGAAGGCAGCCCGGTCACTGAAATATAATAACTTGATTTCATCCAATCAATATAGGTATCCATCTTAATGCCGTTTATCTCTTTTATGTATTCATTCTCCACATCAAAAGGAGGAACCTGGCTTACGGGGAATATCATAAATTCAAATTTTTCCATAAATTTTCGAATTCTATGATAAAGTTCTGTTCTTTTTTGTTCAGCCCTTCCAATTTCAGGGCCCGTCAACTTTTCTCCAGCTTTTATATTCCAGATTACAGTATCCTTAATTTTATTTTTATTTTTTTTAAGCACATTGCCGAAATTCAGTTCATAACTCCAGGCTCTCAATATCTTAAATACTGAGTCTGCATCTTTAAAATCAGGCTCATCATTTTCTATCTTCAACCCAATTGATTCAAATGTAGAACGTTGACTATTAATTACAGATGATACTTTTGGATCAACAGGAAGCTCTCCAAAATCATTGCTCCACGCAATACGGACTCCATTAAAGTCACGAGCTAAGGAACGTGTAAAAAGATTTCCAGGTTCTTTGATAGAAATAGGCGACCGAGGATCTGGACCTGAAATTGCACTAAGCATGAGAGCAGTATCTTCTACTGTTCTTGCCATAGGGCCCAGAACTGAAATGGGAAACCATCCTGCCAGTTTTGGCCATGCCGGGACTCTACCTGGAGATGGTCTAAATCCTACAACATTACAAAAGCTAGCCGGATTTCTTAAAGAACCGCCCAAATCACTGCCATCTGCAATAGGGATCATGCCACAGGCTAAAGCAACAGCCGCTCCCCCACTGCTTCCGCCACAAGTTTTGTCTGTGTTATAAGGATTTCTGGTCATCCCAAACACTTGATTAAAGGTGTGTGATCCTGCTCCAAATTCAGGTGTATTAGTTTTGCCTATTGTAATTGCTCCTGCCTTTTTAAGTCGCTCTACAATGAGAGAATCCCTTGTTGGAATAAAATCCTTAAATATTGGAGAGCCGTATGTTGTGCGTATTCCTCTGGTATCCTCTAAATCTTTATGAGCGATTGGCAGTCCAAAAAGAGGGCCTATTGATACATTATGAGACAACATTTTATCAGCCATTTCAGCGGATTTAATAGCGGCATCAGGTAAAAGCGTTACAATCGCATTGACTTTAGGATTTGTTTGTTCAATTTGCACAAGATGTGCTTTCATTACTTCTTTTACAGATAATTGCCTGTTTTTAATATGTTTAACTAATTCTTTTGCAGTCATAAAACATATCTCTTGATTTGACATATTTATACCCCTTAGATATTTAGTGTGCTGTTATTTGATACAATTTCTTTTGAATTTACGGTTAGAATAATTCTTTAATATCCTCTTTTAAAATTTTGCCCATAGTATTTCTGGGCAGCTTTTTAATAAAAATAATTTCCTTTGGACATTTCCAGTCATGAAGATGCTTTTTACACATAGCCTGAATTGCGATAGAGATATCTTTTGAGCCGGGTGCTTTAACCACAACCGCTACAATTTTTTCACCCCATTTTTCATCAAAAATACCAACAACCGAAGATTCAATAACATCCTTTAAACTATCAATAACGGCTTCAATTTCATTGGGAGAGACATTTTCTCCTCCTGTGATGATAATATTCTTTAATCGGTCAGTAAGATAATAATATCCCGCCATGTCTTTTTTCCCCAAGTCTCCTGTTTTAAACCATCCCTGTTCAAAAGTTTTTATTGTTTCTTCAGGTTTTCCCCAATAACCGGACGTAATAGAATCAGATTTAAGCCAAAACTCACCGATCTGATCGGTATCAACATCCAAATTTGTATGAGGATCAACAATTCTTACTTTAAGATTTGGAAGAGTGATTCCAATGGAACCAGGTTTTTTTTCGCCATGTAGCGGATTGGAAAAATTCATGCCTGTTTCTGACATGCCCTCTCTCTCTATGGGCTCTTTTCCAAATGTTTGTTTGATTCTGTGAAAATTTTTTTCTGACAGAGGAGCTGATCCTGATGTCCATAATCTCATGTGATCAAAACAAAGTTTCTGACCCTTAAGCGTGTCAATGAGTTTTGAATACATGGCTGGAACTCCCATAAACATGGAACAGGCAAGATTTCCTCTGCTTTCTTTTAAAATATCAATCACTGCTTCAGGGTTAAATTTGTCAAACAGCACTACATGTGCTCCTGAAATCAACGCTGTATGAAGGGCAAAACACAACCCGTGAATATGAAAAAGAGGAAGAACATGGCATAATGTATCTGATTCTGAAATTTCCCAGATTTTAATAATATTGTTTGCATCATTAACAAGATTTTTCTGGGTCAGAACAGCACCTTTAGGCTTACCAGTTGTTCCTGAAGTATATATAATAAGTCCGGGATCATCAAACTTCAGAGTCCTATTTTCGAGATTGTCGGAACAGGATTCTAAAAAAGTCATCTCCTGAAAAGGGATTTTCGTATCAATCTCCATACAATTAAAATTGGAATTCATCTGTTTTATTATCTCTGCCTGTTCCGGATTTATGATAACAAGCGATGGGGCAGCATCATTTAACAGATAAGTTAATTCAGTTTTTTTAAATCCCGGATTTAATGGCACACATACTGCTCCTATTTTTTGAAGTGCAATATAGGAAAGAATAAAAACCAGGGATTTATCAAGGAGCAGGACAACATTGTCTGATTTTTTAACACCTTGTTTTAAAAACAGATTAGCCATTTTATTAGAATTTTGATCCAAATCTTGAAAAGACATCAGGGTTTCTACTTTATTGCCCCTTAAAAAAGATATGGCTGTTTTCCGACCATGTTTTACAAAGCAATCTTTTAATAATTCTGCAATGGATATCATAATAATTTATTTTCTTTGATAAAAAGTTAAATGTTTTTTATTTCATTGATTTAAAAATGAAGTTAAATCAAGAAATTTAACTTCATTTTGACATGGGTTACCTCTGGTATAAAAAATTGTTTTTTCTGATAAATCCATGACAATGGACAGACATGTTTTTGATACTATTGTTGCCGGAGGGAATTCATCAATATCATGGAGACAAACAGAGAAGGGATGATCAAAATGATCCTTTAGGATATCCTGTATGTCTTTTACATCAATCTTTTCATCCATTTGGTTGAGCAATTTTTTCATTCTGTGTAGCCGGATATAGGTGGACGGATTGTAATCGTTGGTTTTGATATCCTTAAAACCTGCACAAGACTTTATATAATGATTGGTGTGGGCCATGAAATTTTCATTTGGGAAGATAATATGATTTTCAATGCAGGAAGTTTCAATATTCACAACCTCACCATCTTTATGGGCAATTAAAAAATTCATAGAATGACCTTTGGGACTGCCCAGCACATACCCCATGGCCTGGGTCAGGCGATTTGATTCAAGAATTCGACGGGATATAAATATCCATGGTATGCCGACACAAGACCTGTCGGCACCCAGGGTATTTACAACAAGCCCGATACCGGCACCATTCATGCCTATTTTAGAAAGCTGTCCTGCTTCGGTAAAAGTCACAATAGGGGGGATATTTTCTCTTTGGCTGATCTTTAAAATGACCTGGCAGGATTCAACCTCTTTGTTCCAGTCCCAATTTTGTGCCAGGATGGTTGCTCTGTCTTTTGTTGATTCAGGAAGGGCTACAAGAGCAGAGCATTCATTTGTGCAGATATTTAAATCAAACAAAATTTCAGATCGTGCATTAAGAGCAAAGATGTCTTTGAATGATAAATTGGCACCTGTTGCAATACCCTGAATTTCATCTATAATATCAGGGGCAAATGCTTTTGTTTTAGCAATATAAGGATCAAGCAAGGATATTATTTTATCCCATGTAAATTCTGTGTTTTTCCTGAACAATTCTTTATAGATTTTAAGAAGCTTTTTAATGATACTGCAAGCTGCCTCACCATAAGCCTTTCCCAGATTTTTAGAATCAGGCCTATCAAGTTCAATAACTGGAATTGAGCTCATTTTTTTATCTTTCTGCTTTCGATTCAGAATTTATGGTTGAGTTGTTCTCCTGCAAAAGTGATCAGCTCTTTACTTTTACAGGAGACAGGCAAGAAAGTCTATTTCCATGTACCGTATTGCCAGCGGGGCACCTGATCTGTACCCATTTCATAATGAAAATGTTTGTTGGTAGCATTGAGGGCATGCCGTATATAAAACGGCATCCAGTAAACCTCGTTCACGATACGTTCCTGAGCTTTTCTATACAAAATTTTACGTTTCTCAATATCCATGATTTCACGAGCCTGGTGCAGCCAGTCACTTAGTTCTTGATCATTCGTGTAATTGTAAGAACCTTCGGGAATCATGAAAAAATAAGGCCATAGCGCATCAGGGTCAAAGATATTGTAAGAACCCCAGCCGAAACCCATTACCCCATCAGTTTTTCCAGCTTTGTTTAGTTTGCTAAACTCACCCCAGCGTCCCGAATAATTCTTAAATTTGAGTTTAATGCCCACTTTTTCAAGGTAACTGGACGTAGCTTCGCTGGCCATCTGATAGTCACCAGCCACATTCCAGATTGTCATTGTGAATCCATCGGCATAACCAGCCTCCTTGAGCAATTCTTTGGCTTTTATCGGGTCATACTGTGGAGTAACCATATCGGTTACCGCTCCAAACTGCATTGGATTAAGGGGTATGTCCAGATTGCTTGCATGTCCGCCTAAAACATTTTTTACAATGGCCTTGCGGTCGATAGCATGCCAGATAGCTCTACGTACTCTGGAATCCTTTAATGCCGGTGGTGTTCCTTCTGCTCTGCCCATACTATCGAACTGCCAGAAATATATACGCAAAATGGGTGTCTCCCTGACCATAAGGTCTGGATATTTTTTAACCATACCCACAAGGTCTGGGGGTAGTTCCATCGCATCGTCGATACCTCCAGATATGAGTTCAGCCAGACGGGTGGAAGCCTCTTTGATAAAGCGAAGTGTCAGTTTATTATATGAAGGCACCCCTTTTTTCCAGTAATTGTTGTTTTTGACCAATTCAATTTTTTTGCCTTCCTCAAACTTCGCTAACTTGAATGGGCCTGTGCCATTGGAGTGTTGAGACAGATAAGCCTCACCATGGCTTGCCACCATGTCTTTAGTCCAGACAGGATCCATGGGGAACAGGATATTCATTCGTTGCAATACCAAAGGATAACTCTTTTTACTTTTTATACGAAAAGTAAGATCATCCACCACCTCGACATCAACACACCAGTTCCATCCTGTTAGATGAGGGGATTTTTGATCCGGGTTCAAGATACGCTCCATTATGGTATAACGCACTGCTTCAGCATTGAGCGGATTCCCGCTGTGAAATTTGATACCAGGGCGTAGCTTGAACTCCCAGGTTTTATCGTTTATAAGTTTCCAGGATGTGACAAGATGGGGTTTTATTTTGCCACTTTTGACATCTCGCTCTACCAGAGGATCGAATATCATATAACTAAGCATTAAAGAGTCTCTTGATGAGGCCTGATACGGATTCATGGTTTTTAAAGCATCTACTGTGCCAATTTTGATATGGTCTTTACCAGCCATAACAGGCTCTGCTGATATGAACACTAAGGTAACAGTAATTAATATCATTGCCAATAGCTTTATTGTTTTCATTTTTTTGTCTCCTTGACTTAAAACATTTTTTGTTTTCAATCGTATTGCATTCATTTTACCTCCTAATTTATGTTTCATTTTTCAAACATATTTCACTCATTTTACCTCCTAATTTATGTTAATGGTTTCACACTGGGTAAGAAATTCCTGG
>JAOZST010000109.1:6115-12328 GCA_029939535.1 Desulfobacteraceae bacterium
TCATTTTACCTCCTAATTTATGTTAATGGTTTCACACTGGGTAAGAAATTCCTGGTCTACATCAGCGCCTAATCCTGGAGATTCAGGCACAACTATTTTTTCTCCCTGATAAATAATTCCACCTATAACAGGGTCATGACTCAGTAAAAAATGCCCATCCAGATCAAGATACTTGATATTCGGATGGGCAGAAGCAAGATGGGCAGCTGCTGTCAGTCCAATACGTGTCTCCTCCATGCAACCGATCATGCATGGCAGACCAGCACTTTCAGCAATGTGGTCGATTTTTACAGCAGTGTGAATACCACCGGACTTTGACAGTTTGATATTCAGGATATCGCAACATCCATTTGCAGCCAGCTTAAATGCATCTTTGTCATCAAAAATAGACTCATCAGCTGCTATTGGTGCAATGCTGTTTTTCCGTAAACGCCGCATATTCTCATGATCCCATACCGGTAGAGGCTGTTCGCAGTATTCTATATTGTATGGCTCCATTTTTCGTAAAGCAGTTACTGCTGTGAGATAATTCCATCCCTGATTGGCATCCACTCTAATTTTGATATCCGGGCCAATGGTTTTTCGGATCTTTTGAATTCTTAAAAAGTCTGTCTCAAGATCCTCACCAAGTTTAACTTTAATAGCTGAAAATCCATCATTTTTAAATGTCAATGCCTTAGCAGCCATTATTTCCGGAGTATCAATACCAATCGTCTGATCTGTAACCAAAGAGCGTTTGTTTCCACCAAGGAGGGCATAGATCGGCAAACCTGCCACCTTACCTGCAATATCATAAAGGGCAATATCAAATCCACTTTTGATGGCTGAGTTAAAGGCAAGATACCGGTTCATGCGTTGTAAATTTCCAGTAATATCCAATGGATTGTTACCAAGGAGCATTTTGCCAAGATTGATAGCAGCAACTTCACATATATTTTGAGTTTCTCCTGTTACAGCATGGTAGTGTGCTACTTCCCCGACGCCATATATTTCTTTGTTTGTGTTGATTTTAATAAAAAGGACTTCTACATTTTCAGACACACCCAATGCAATTCTAAAGGGTTCTTTCAGTGGTATTGTAGTTTTAAAGATTGTAATTTGCGTGATTTTTATATCCTGTTGCATTTTTAAAATTCCCTCCCATAATTTTTATTCTGTTCTTTTAGATAAAATTCTTTCATATTGGTTTGCCTGGATTAATTTATATTAGCATCTATCTGGATTATTCTAACAGCCAACACCTGACATCATGCCCAGAAGCAGCTTCAGTCAGTTGAGGCATATTCCCCTGACATTTTTTTTCAATTTTGGAACAGCGTGAAGCAAACAGGCAGCCTTGGGGTAAATTAATCAGATCTGGTACTTGTCCTGCAATTTCCTTTAAAGGTTGTTTGCCATTTACAAATTTATTTCCCAGTTTGGGAATGGAGTCCAATAATCCCTGAGTATATGGATGCAAGGGGTTGTCAAACAACTCATCAATTGAAGTTTGTTCTACAATCTGGCCCGCGTACATGACCGCCACCTGATCACTGATTTCTGCAATTACACCTAGATCATGGGTGATCATCATGATGGACATGTTCATCTTCTCCTGAAGATCTGCCATCAAATCAAGAATTTGGGCCTGGATGGTTACATCCAGAGCAGTTGTGGGTTCATCAGCGATTAATAGTTTGGGGCGACAGGCCATGGCCATTGCAATCATAACCCTCTGACGCATCCCTCCTGATAATTGATAAGGGTACTCTTCAATCCTTTTTTGAGGTGCCGGTATTCCCACCAGATTCAGCATCTCAATTGATTTTACTTTGGCTTGCTTAGTATTTAATCCTTCATGTATTCGATAAACCTCCCCGATTTGGTTCCCTATTGTATAGACTGGATTCAATGATGTCATGGGCTCTTGAAAAATCATGGAAATCTCCTTCCCCCTGATACTGCGCATTTGATTTGAGGAAAGCTTTAGCAGATTTCTGCCTTCAAACTGAATTGATCCGCTGACAATCTTACCTGGCGGGGAGGGAATGAGTTGCATAATAGAAAGCGCTGTAACTGATTTGCCGCAACCAGATTCGCCTAAAATTCCCAGACAGGTTCCTGAAGGAATATCAAAATTTACGCCTTCTACGGCGTGAATTACTCCTTCAGGAGTATTAAAGTGGGTAGATAGATTTTTTATACTTAGCAATGTTTGCTTTGTGACTTTTTGATTCATCATCTCCCCCCTGGGAAAAAACAACTAACTGTATGATTTGGTGACACTTTTACTAATGGTGGATATTTTTTTTTACATTGATCCATGGCTCGTGGGCAGCGAGGGTGAAAATAGCAGCCCTGGGGCGGATCAATGGGACTAGGAACATCTCCGCCCAAAAGTTTTTGAGATTGACGCCGACCCCGGCCTCCTGATTGTGGTTGAGGGATGGCATTCAAAAGTGCCTGTGTGTAAGGATGGTGAGGTGTGTTATAAAGATCCCTGTCTGAAGCAGTTTCAATTATTTTACCTAAATACATTACTGCAATGCGGTCTGCTATGTGCTCAATTACGCTCAAGTCATGGGAAATCATGAGCATAGATAGGTTAAGATCCTGCTTGAGCCGCTCCAGTAAATTAATGACCTGAGCCTGGACAGAAACATCCAGAGCACTTACTGGTTCGTCCGCGATAAGCATTCTGGGCTCCATGGCCAACGCCCGTGCTATGCCGATACGCTGCCTTTGACCACCTGAAAATTCATGCGGATAACGTGTGGCAAATTCTGATTTCAAACCCACCTGTTCAAGTAGTTCCGCTATCCTTTGAGTTGTGTTTTTTTGTTCAACCAGTTTGTGTACTTTTAAGACCTCACCGATGATATCTCGCACACGCATCCGTGGATTCAGGGATGAATAGGGATCCTGGAATATCATCTGCATACGTTGGCGTAAAGCGACCAACTGTTTGTGCGGCTGATTAACTACCTCCTGGCCCTCAAAAAGAATGGATCCTGCAGTGGGGCTGTATAGCCCTATAAGACAGCGTCCTACCGTAGTTTTGCCGCAACCTGATTCTCCCACAAGGCCTAATGTTTCACCTTTGTTTATATGAAAGTTTACCCCGTCAACTGCAAATACACTGCCGACCTGTCGCTTTACCACTCCCTTGATAATTGGAAAATGCATTTTGAGACCATTTGCTCGCAATATAAAGTCATCTGTTGAATTAGATATCATTAGTCTTTCCTTAAGTGCGGATCAGTTAAATCACGTATAGCATCACCCAAAAGATTTATGCCAAGGGCGGCTATAAAAATTGCCATGCCCGGAAATGCTGCCAACCACCATTGCATGAGCATGTAATCTCGGCCTTCTGCCAACATAATTCCCCATGAAGGTGTGGGCGGCTGTATACCGAGCCCTAGAAAACTGAGCAGCGACTCTCGAATGATGCAACGGGCTACCTCTACTGTAGAGAGCACCAGCAGAGTTGGTAACATATTGGGTAAAATATGTCTGGTTATGATACGCCATGACGAGTAAGCCAGAGAATGAGCTGCAAATATAAACTCATACTCATTCAGCTTAATGGTTTCTATGCGGGTCACACGAGTATATACTGGCCAGCCAGTAATCCCCAGGACGATAATTATGTTTTGTAAGCTGGCCCCCAAAACCGCTACTAAAGTCAATGCAAGAAGGATATAAGGAAACGAAAGCATTGTATCAACTGCAAAGGAAATAATCGAGTCTACACGACCACGATAATAACCGGCCAAAACACCCAGTCCTACGCCTATTGTTAACTGGAGTACAACGGCTGATAAACCTACGATCAAAGAAATACGGGTGCCATACATGATTCTGCTCAATATATCTCGGCCGAGATGATCAGTGCCCAAAAAATGATCTGAGCTACCATTTTGCATCCAGGAAGGGGGTAGCAGGCGCTGGGTGATATCTTGTGTGTAGGGATCACTCGGTGCAATCCAGGGCGTAAACAAGGCGGTTATAACCAGGCTTGTTATCAGTAAGGCACCAAGAATTCCCAGTCGCAGTTGCCATAAACGCTTAAGAATTCGAATATTGACTGAAGAAAGAACTGGCTTATTCAATATTTGACTGAATATTGATTTTATCATGGTTTCATTCACTTTTTTTAATTAATACGTATGCGGGGATCAATAAAGCCAGCAACTATATCGGCAGCAAGATTGCCTGCGACTATGAAAAAAGCAAACACTACAACCAGCGCTTGCACCACTGGGTAATCGCCCACATAGATAGAATCCAGCGCAAGTTGACCCATGCCTGGCCAGGCAAAAATCGTTTCAGTTACCACCGCCCCCCCTAAAAGTACACTAATCTGCATGCCAGTAACGGTTACTAAAGGTATAACAGCATTTCTAAAAGCGTGTTTGCTTAAAACCCGCCATTCGGGTAAACCCTTTGCTCTGGCAGTACGAATATAATCCTGATTTAATACATCCAACATACCCGAACGTATCAGGCGCATATTTATGGGAAGGATCCAGGAACCCAGGGTGATGGCCGGCAGAATCAGGTGAAAAATACTTTCATTGCCGGATATGGGCAGCCAGCGCAACCATACCCCAAAAATGATAATCAGCATAATACCCAGCCAGTAGAGAGGCATAGCCTGTCCCATGAGGGCAAAAAAGGTAGCAATATTATCTATCAATGATCCTCTTTTGACCGCCGAAATTACTCCAACTGGTATGGCAATCAGATTAATAAAAATTATTGCTGCCAGAGCAAGTTGCAAGGTCGCGGGAAATCTTTCCATGATAAGTTGGAAGGCTGGAGTCTGGTATACAAAGGACTGGCCAAAATCACCATGGAACACCACGCGGCTGAGAAAATCTTTATATTGTATAAGTACTGGGCGATCCAGTCCCATCTGGTTTTTAAAAGTTGCAATGTCAGCCATCTCTGTTTCCGGAGGCAGCAACATCAAAGCTGGGTCTGTGTTGAGAAAAAGCATAAAAAAGCTAATAGCTGAAATGACTACACAGATTGCTATTGCCTGAAATATACGTCTGATAATAAAAGAAATCATTTGGGTTGCCTATCATCATTTTTGCTAATGAGATCATCTGTTTTGAATGTTTTCAGATCTGGTTTTTGCTGCCATGGCAAGTGATCATTGTTTTTAATTGTGAAGATGTTGAACTTGTCGGATAAATTCCACATTTCATCCACACGTTTTTGGACGTTATCATTGGTCAAGCGGACCATGGCCGATAAAATGCCTTCAACAACCATAAGACAGGAACACCGACTTATTAACATGGTCTCCCATTGTGTAGGTGCGAATAACTGGAGGTGAGACCACTGAACAGGAGGTGATGTTTTTGAATCAGTAAGAAGTACAACTTTAGCGCTGTGTTCATGAAAGTGTTGCATGACCAGATTCGTCTCCTGAGTATAATTTTGATATGAGATTGCGAACAACACATCATCTTTATTTATATTCTCTAACTGCCGATACAGATTGCCTGCTGTGTTTTCCAACAAAAAGGAAGACTTTAAAAAATTTAGCGTTTGCTGGAAATAGTGAGCGATGCTATAGGATGCCAGTTGGCCAATGACAAAAAGCCGTCCCTTTTTTGTGCTCAATATTTTAGCTGCCTGTATGATTTTTTTATCACTGTTCAACGTCAATGCTTTTTTGAGATCTCCTATACTGGCCTCCACGGTAAGTGTCCATGGATCATTACCTTTTTCGTTCTGTGTAGACTTTTGAGCTAGATAACGCTGGTAAGGAGAGCTCAAATTGGAAAATAGTTCTCTACGCAGACTATTCTTAAATTGGGCGAAATCTTTATATCCCAATTTTTTTACAAATCTGGTTACCGTGGCTTTGCTGACATTAGCACCATTACTGATGGAGTTAATGTTTTCCATTGCTAATTCTGTGCGGACTTTTTTAAAATATTCTGCAATATTGACTTCACTGTTAGTCATATGAGCTATATTTTTGATCCGTAGAAATAGATTGCTATTAATCATTACACTCCTTTAGTTTCATTTATTTTAAAATTTTTGAAACTTTATTTTCAATAAAAATTTAATCTCATCTTTTTCTTTTGTCAAGCTTTTATTTATTTTTTATTCTGTGGTATGAATATTTCCCCTTAAATCGGCCATTTCTATGGCGAGTGGAGGTTACGCTTTCAATTTTTTTGTCTTTACATGTCCTTTTAAAATAGG
>JAOZST010000110.1:0-12313 GCA_029939535.1 Desulfobacteraceae bacterium
AAACCGGAAGAAGATTCCAGAGAATGGCATTAACAGCACGGGAAAAAATGATTGCCATCCACCCCATGACCCAGGTACTGGAAGAGCAAAATGGTCAAAAGCATATAAAAAAAGAGCATGAGGCGGGTGTTATTCCCCAATTTATGCTCAGGGTAGGGTATTTAAATAAATATCCTGATCCAGTTTCCTTAAGAAGGCCGGTTGAGTGGTTTGTCAGGAGTTAGAAAAGAGATCTGGTGCTCTCAAAATAATTTAAACTATCCTGAAACGATTGGCTGAAATTTTTATTCCAGTACAGCTTGATCAGGTTAATACCTATATTTTATTTCAAGAATAGTCTGACCCAAGTGCCGGGTTTAAAATATTAGAACATACCGTTCAAAGTACTTTCAAAAATTTTTTTTACCCTGTGATTGATCATCTCATCAATTTGTTCTCTTGCAGCTTTAAGAGCCTCATATACCTGGTTTTCTCCTGGGTTTTCTCCTGGATTTTCTCCTGAATTTTCTTTTGGGGTTTCTTTTTCACTGATCTTTTCCATATTCTTTAAATGGTGTTCTAAAAGGGAACTAAGCGGCTGTTGAGCCTTGGCCAGCATTTTTTCTTCCTGCCCCCTAAGAAGATCGGCTATTTTGTCAACAAAACCACCCCCATGTCCGGGCCCCTGGGAAATCCCGGCATTGGACACGGGATTCGGCAATGAACCAGAATTCAGCAATGAGCCAGGATTTGACAATAGGTCATTGGAGGCAGACCTTGTTTCCCGGGCCACGGCATAGGAACGCTGAACACTGATATCAGCTGAATACATGGAAACAGATGAATAGTGCCCCATGGACATGGCCTTTGATATGGCATCTTCCATATCTCCCTGGATCATTTCAGCAATGATTCCGTCCACCCCTTTTACAATGGCTTCAATGTCCGCAAGTTCCTGTTCATTTAAATCACCCTGGACAGAAAAAGAGAACTGCTCTCCAGAGGTCAGATTAATTTCCCTGAAGTGCTGGCTTATTCTGGCAATTCCGGCATCTGTCCGGATCTGGCCCTGGCGGTTATACTCAAAGGCATTGAGTTCTGAGAATTGATTTGAAGACAGAGTGACAATATCCCCCTCCCTGGTTTGTATGGTCAGACCTGCATCAAGTTTTTGAAAAGTATTGACTGATAATTTTCTTTCATGGCTTGAAAAACTGGTATCCTGCAGATTACTCCGATCCTGCAACAGCCCTGTAGATGAGTCGTCAGGTATGCTGTTCATTTGATGTCTCCTTTATCATAAATAAGGGAAGCATGGTTCCCCAAGGAATAAACATCGGCATATCCTGAACAAACATTAACCCTGAAATAGGAAAAACAAAACCTGTGTGTCTATGGTTTTATAGGTTTTATAAAAAATTGACCGACTATGGTGACGGATATGGGTATTAAACTACACAAAATTATGTATTTTTTGTAGTAATTATGCAAACAATCAAATCTCTGGTAATATTATCTTACATACTGAGACACCTGTTAATAAAGGATATAATTTTCCATTACCCCCTTTGGCATAAATTGTGCTTTTTCCAGATATGTCAACTTAATCCAAACAAGGGAAGGGGGCAGTACGTGGAGAACAATAAAAAAAGCAACATCGGAATGGAGAGGCTTATACAGAAGCACAGGGCAAAATTCGAGACCGAAGAAAATATCAACTATTATTCATATAAAGATTTCGTAAAAGCGGAAAGAAAATATCTCAAGTTCGTGCTTGAAGGATCCTTTGACCTGTACGGGGCTCAATTCACGTAAACTCCTGCAAAGGATCAGATTTTAATTCCCCCGGGTTTCAAAGGCTGGTATAAGGTTATCATGGAGACCTTTGGATTTACTAAAAAAAAATTTTTGACCCTGCCTGAAAAGAGCCAGCACAGGCATATTATTGAATGGCTTTCAGCCTTTTACCAGAAACTCATCACCAACCGGGTGAATTCTTCTGGTTTTGACGATTTTTGTTCCCAATACAAAACCATATTAAAATGGATCAATTTGCCATTTTCAACCTGCCCGGACCAGAATACAAGACCACAGATTGAATATATATCAAATGCAATCCAGTTCCACCGCCTGGCAGCTGGGATAATCCTCCGGGATGAAAAGCTTCTGGAGCCTGTAAATTTTTGCGACAAAGCAGCGACTTCCCTGAAACTGCCGGATATTGAGTACCAGGTTGCCTTGGATGGTCTAAGAAGCATTTTTAATGTGGGATCCATTTTCCGGACCTGTGACGCCGCTGGTATCCAGACGATTATTCTTGGCAGCACCATGGGCAAGGAACATCCCCATGTCAGGAAAACAGCCATGGGAAGCCATGAATGGATTACCCAGGAAAAGACATCCAACCTTGCCCAGACACTTTTGAAAAAAAAATCCCAGGGCTTTCAGATAATTGGCGTTGAAACAATTTCCAGATCAATTCCCTGCCATAGATATAACTGGCCTGAAAAAGCTGTGATCGTATTTGGAAATGAGGAATACGGACTCTCCTCCCATGTCATGCAGGCAGTGGACGACTATGTCCACATTCCAATGTTTGGAAAAAAAAATTCTTTAAATGTTGCAAATGCCGCAACAGCTATTCTTTTCCAGGCAATTTTTTCCTTTAGTCAATAAAACTGATTTTCATATGATAAACCCCGTTTTCAAGACTTGCTTCCAAAGGCAGGTTGGTTTTTTCAAATACCTTGATCATGGATTGATTATCCGGCAGTACTTCTGCTGTCAGTCCGGCCAGGCCCTGTTCCCGGGCCTGGCTGGTTAGAAGATCCATCAGGTAGGTACCAATGCCGATTCCCTGGTAATCCTGATCAATGAGAAAAGCCACCTCACCGCAATAGGATCTTTCATCCCTGACAAGCCTTGCCTCGGCAATCATTTTCTCATTATCGTTTTTCCCGACCAGGCCCACAATAGAAATCTCCTTGGTATAGTCCACGTTCACATATTCCTGCATTTTGTCGTGGCTCATGGTTTTGATGGAATAAAAAAACCGATAATAGATCATTTCCCTGGAACTTCTATAAAAAAACTTGCGCATGGCCTCCTCGTCGGAAGGTTTCATGGCCCTGAATTTAACCTTTACCCCACCCTTAAAAGTCTGGGTATTGGAAATATGGGCTGGATAAAGATGGGCAGATTGGGTCATATAAATCTGGTTGGAATAAATAATCTTTCTCTGGCGGGCCTGCTCAATCAGCAGTGCCCGGTCATCGGGATGGGCAATGTCAATAATTGCCAATGCCCTTTCCCGCAGGGACCGCCATTTGATATTGGCCACACCGTATTCCGTGGCAATCATATGGACTGACTCCCTGAGGCGCAGTTTGTTGTCAAACTCTTCAATGGTCAGAAGGACATTGGGTTGACCTTTCTCGTCCCTGGAGGGAAGCCCGATTATAGTGGTACCATCCTTTGAGGCCTCTGCTCCCCTGAAAAAATCAACTCCCTCTCCAGGCCCTGTGATCACCGCACCCTTGAGAGGAAAAACCACACTACCCATGATATCAATTTTTCGGGCCTCGTACATGGCCACAAACTGGGGGTTACTGGCAATAAACTGGGGATTGCAAACCCAGTCAATACCCTGAAACTCCACCAGAGGATTCCTGTCCAGCCATTTCATCAGATCCTTTGTACCCAGGGCATAGGAAGTCAGGGATTTCCCCCGGAAAGGAGATTTATGATGATTGTTCACAGCACCGGAATTAACCAGCTCTGCCAGGGCATCGGTAAAATACAGGGAATGGATACCCAGGTCCTTTTTATCGGACAAAAAGGGTACCAGGGCTTCAAACATAGGTCCCAGAGAATAATTTATACAATCCCCGTCCTTGATCACCGATGCCACATTGGCAGCCACTTCTTTCATCTGCTTGGAAACAAATGGAATTTCATAGGTTACTGGCTCCCGCTCAGACCGGACCAGAAGGTCAAAATCTTCTATGGAGACAAATGTATCACCAAAGGTAAAGGGCATTTTTTCATTAATCTCTCCCACCACGAGACTGGCACGGTCCATGACCTCCCGCGCAACGTCCACAGCAACTCCCAGGCTGCAGTAGCCGGATGCATCCGGCGGTGTGATCTGGATAAAGGCCACATCCACATCAATCTTCCTGGATTTAATGATTTCCGGAATTTCCGATGAATAGGCAGGGATTAAATCCAACTGGGCTGATAAGATTGTATCCCAGGCCACAAACCCTGAAAAAAAAGTTTTCAGCCTGTAACTGGGGGCACTGAGTTTATCAACGGAAAGGATGGTGTGACCCTGGACAGCCAGCTGGACAAGTTCAAGGTCTCTTATATTGTGGGCATCCACATCCAGCAGGGTCTTCATCAGGGTCCTGGGGGCTGCCGGACCTGTCCCCAGGAAAACAGTCATCCCCGGCTCAATCTGATTCAGTACTGATTCAGGGGTAACCAGGCTAGCTTCCCAATTGGACATATTCAGATCTGACATTAGACACTCCTTCCATTGACAATAATATGATAATTCAGGTTACCCAGGTTTTATCAGCAAATTTCCGATGAATCAATAATTTATCAGGGTTTGCTATCAATTGTATTTTTATCGTCAAACCAGCCCGTTAAAATTTAATGGGAATCTTCTCCCCCTGGCTTAATTTCTTCAATGGAATCCCCAGGGCAGCACCCAGAACAACTGGATAGGTCACAGCCGGAATAAATTTTTCTGCAAGTCTTTGCTGGGCCTCCCCCTTTGTGTATTGAATCTGGCAATGGGTACAGGCTGTAATAATAAATGCTGCACCTTCCAGGGATGCTGTCTCCAGCTTATTGGTTAAAATCTTCAAAGCCAGATCCCCATAATCTTCAGCAATGGGATCACCGCAACATTC
Organism: Desulfobacteraceae bacterium; assembly: GCA_029939535.1. Lineage (GTDB taxonomy): Bacteria > Desulfobacterota > Desulfobacteria > Desulfobacterales > Desulfobacteraceae > NBML01. Next base: position 4,902 of record JAOZST010000110.1, read on the forward strand.
TGTTTCCTTTGACCAGTCAATGGTCTCAAGACCTGTAATATTTACCAGTTCCTTAAAAATTTTTGGCGCAAAGGGATTATCAAATCCAGTAACAGAAAAGGGGCGCAGACCATGGCATCCATGCTGGAGGGCTGTTTTTACAGGGTCCAGGGGTCTTGAAATCTTTTCCTTAAGAAAGTTTGGCCCGATATCATGATATAAAAAGGAAAGTAAATGTTTGATCCCCACTGGTTCAGAAAATGTCCTATCTGATGACTCTCCATAGAAAAGGCCCTCTTCTGCCAGTATCCTGTTAATTTTATCCCGAAGACCTTTGTGGGTTTTATACCAGTATGCCCCGTGTTTGAGCTGACCAAAACAGCATTGACATGGAGTCAGGATGTCCAATCCATGATTTTGGGCCAGGGCAAGATTTTTTATGGCAGAAAGAACAGAAACTTCAAGATTCTTTCCCCGGGAAGGATTTCCGCAGCAGTTAAAGGGCAGTCTGACAAGGGTTACCCCAAGGGCTGCCATGACCGCCTCAACAGCAGCTCCATAATCCTTCAGAAAAAAAGAGATCTTACATCCTGGGAAATAAGCTAATTTCATTTATCAGACACCTGGTTATTTAATTTTGACAATTTAATCCGATCTGTGGTTTTTTGACCACCGGCGCGAAGCTCCAACAAAATATCCGTGACCCTGATACCCTGGGGGCACAATTCCTGGCAGGAATAACAGGTCAGGCAGTTCCAGACCATCCTGGAGCCCTGGGCCATCTGTTTTTTCCCCAGCCGAAGCAGGTTCATAACCTGGTGGGGGCCAAAATCATTATGGTTAAGATCATGGACCACCACAGGACAGGCATTGGTACAGATGGTACACTGGACACAATGCTCAAAGGCCTCCACCTGGTCCGAGAGCCCCAAATCCATTGAAGGACCTGCATCTGGGTCCCCTGCCAGCTGGCCCTGTTTTGACCACTCGTCAAAAGTTGTCTCCTTGGCCAGGGTATAATTATTCTGGCATCCCAGGCTGACCATAAGATGATCAGCTGCCTTCCACAACCTGACCAGATCAATACCCGAAGGACAGATATCTGCACACCTGCCGCACAAAGTGCAGTCATCATTTCCAGACCGTAGCCGGCCAACGGTTTTTGCATCCCAGAGTCCTTTCCCCGCCATTGTCTTTACAGTATCAATCTTTACATGGGGAAGTGTCTCAGGGTTTCCAGTAATCTGAAAATTAGGATAAACGCTGCAAACCTCTGAACAAAACCCGCAATTTGTACAGGCTGACATGCTGAACACATCCAGATACCCCATCTCTATTTTCAAATTTCCCGGGGTAATCCTCTTTCTGGTACTTGCCAAAGGAACAGCGATGAGGTGAAACATCCGTGAAAAGGGTAAAAAACAGATTAATATCAGGATCATTGCATAATGAAACCAATACAGAATATTATCCACCCTGGCCCTGGCCAGCCAATTACCCATTGGCTTTGACATCTTTGCAATGGGAGCTGACACAAAGGCACTGTCAGGTTTTGCATGGCAGTCCAGACAATAATCCCCATTCAATGTTTCCCCGATTTTCAGGTCTGGTGCAAGGGGTTGAAAATTTTCATTGAACACCACATGATAATTTTCAACCCAAAATACCTTTAAATGAATCAGATCATCATCCCCTTCCAGGTCAGAATACTCTTCAACCATTTCATTGAACCTGGGCTCGGACATGATATTGGTTGCTTCAAGCAAAAAACCGGACAACACAAGGGCCAGGATTAACACGATTGAAATTAAGCCCCGGAATCGAAACCCCTTTTCCTGTACTGAATGATCCTGGTTGATCCTGGAGTTGGTCAGGCGCCGGAATAGAAACAAAACACAACCCAGGGTCACACCAGCACCGGCAAGATTTCTAAGGAACCTGAAGGGATCAATTGTTGGTTGATATTCTGGAAACATAACATAGGTAACATCATCCAGGGCATGGACTACCACCAGGTAAATAAAGCCTGAAATCACCAGAAAATGAGCCAGCCAGCGAATTTTTCCACCCCTGAACAATTTTATCTGAAAAAGGGTATTAAGTAAAAATCCCTTACAATTAATGCTGAAAATTTTCTTTACCAGGGTATCCCTGTCTCTTTCAAAGAACCTTTGTTTCCGGGCAATGGCCTGGAAGCGATAGACCAGACCAGCCCCCAAAAGAACCAGGGAGGTATATAACAAAATTTTAAATGTCATGGTTTCACCTTACCCAGACTCTGGTAAAAGGAATCCACTGCTGCACAGGCAGATACCAGGGAAACACCTGAACCAGATTTAAGACGTATCCAGTCATTGTGGGCCAGAATGCTGCCAACGGCATAAAGGTGCTGGAACACGGGCCGATCCCTTTCGTCCAGGGGCCTGAACCATTGGTCTGTTTCAATACCTGCCCTGTTGATCAAATGGCCCTGGCGGCTTAAAAAATCAAGCCCGTGCCAGAGGCTTCGATTTACGGGCTGGGCTATGTTAAGGCGGAATACAGTCTCCACAATCCGTTCCCGCCTGGCATGGAGTCCTCCACCCGGGAATCTTCCCGTTGCAAGAATCACCCCTTTGGCGCCAATGGCCAATTCCCTGGTGTCTGTCTCACCAGTCAGGGTAAATTTTTTACCGTTAAATACAGGAGCTTTGATATGAATATTGCTTAAAAGCCTTACCCCTGAAGCAGTCAATGTTTTTTCAAAGGCATTTTTCAGCCTCAGCCCTGGGATGGAAGGTGGAATCCCAGGGATCTCAAACAAATCCATACCTGTCATCTCTTCCAGTTTTTGCTGGATGCCAAGGCTGTTGTTAACCCCGCAAACAGCGGGCATACCAGCAATATCAAACTTGTCTGAAAAGGGAAGCACCTGGTTTACAAAGGCCTTTTGAACTTCAAAATCTTCAAAAAAGCCGGCCAGAACAATGGGTGGAACTGCTTTCCTGATATTGGGTATCTCAACACTCAAGGTTTTAATTTCAGAAAATCGGTTTTCCAGGCCAGCTGCCACCTGCCTGGCACTGAACCCCTGTAAGCCCTTTATATCAATCAGGAGCAGTTTTTTTCTCTCCTTAAAAAGTATATTACCTTTTATCATGGTTTTCGGCACCATAAAGCTTGGTTTAACGGTTCCCATGGAGGTTAAAATTGACAAGTTTTTTTGGGATGATAAATAATATGAAAAACCAGCCTTCCCAAGAATCTCTTTTACAAATTCAAATCCCTGAATAATTTTCCCATGGCCAGTCACAGCATAGGGATGGCCTGGCAGGTCTTTTTTCAGACGGACAAGTCCCTGGGATGGATCATCCAGGGTAACACCGGAATCCATGGGATAGACTCCCAAATAATCCAAAAGGCCGCTGACAAAAAGCAGGGACCCTGAATTTCCGGCTAATACAGTCTTAAGGCCAAGGCTTGCAGCCCGTGCAGCAGCAACCATACCACTGAACCCGGCACCAATCACCAGAAGATCGCAGTTTATATCTCTGTGCCCTGTCATTCTATCTTCCTCTCCCCAAGCTCCATGCCAAACAAACCGCAATGGATCATCTCTTTTAAAGAAGACTGGGCAAGGGAGGTTCCCCACAGCAGGGCATGTTCCCCTTTCCATCGTTCATTCAAAAACCGCCTCAGCCCTTCCATGCCCTCGGAGCCGGATATTTCACCCTTGTTGTACAGGTGGGACAGGACCCGGACACTGCAGGCAGAACCCTGGCAGGGGCCTTTTCCCAACCTGCTTCTCAAGGCAATGGACAGCAGATCAGGTTTTCCTCCATTCCTCCGGATGTCTGAAACAATGGAATCAATGGCACTGGCCGGAACCATTTCACACTCGCACAGCATGGTATCCTCCTTGTCTGACAAGTGAAACCCCTGGCGAAGGGAAACCCCGGGTTCAGTCCACTCCCCGGTTGAAGTCACGGGCAAAGGAAGATCCCTGGTCCTGCATGCAGATGAAATACCAAGCTTTTCACAAACCATGTCTGATGTTTTTTCCGCCATTAACCGAAAGGTGGTCAATTTTCCACTGGTAATGGTTATTAAATTATCCACCCCGTCTTTGGCATGATCCAGGAGGGAAAAGCCTCTGGACAATTTTCTGTCATCATCACCCCCGGCTTTAACCAATGGACGGACACCGCAATAGGCCCTGATATACCTGCGGGTACCAAGGGCCGGGATCATTTGCTTTCCCTGGTTAATAATCAAATCCACCTCTTCCACACTGGGATAAATCCCATCTGGTGAGTCTGTTCGGACCGATGTTGTGCCGATGATGGAAACCACCCCGCCTGGCACCAGAATATCGCCGTCACTGGCCTTTCTTAACCTGTTGATTACCCGGGTTGCCATTCGCTTGCCCGTCACCAGAAGACTTCCCTTGGAATATACCATGGGAATGCTAATCCCTGCCAATGTTGCCATCTGCCCTGCCCAGGCACCTGTGGCACTGACATAGGTATCTGCCTTGATGAAAAAGGTTTCCCTGGTTTTTGTATTAAAAATTCTGGCATTAACTATCCCATGATTTTTAATGGTAAATTCTTCCAGCCTGGCATGGTCGAAATATTCCCCTCCCAAATCAAGGGCCTGGGTAAGGTTTTCAATGGCAAGCTTAAAAGGGTCAATGGCACCATCCTCCACACCAAAGGCTGCAATAATATCCTGGGACAGACTAGGTTCCATCTGCCTGGCATCTTTCAAATCCAAAGGTCTGCATGGAATGCCGGAACGTTCACACATCCGGGGGAAGTCGGCGATATATGCCTCATCATCCCCTGGGACTGCCACAAAAAGCCCACCTGTCTCTTCAATGCAATGGGGGGCAATCTGCTTTAAAATAAGGCCTTCTGCACGGCATTCCATGGCAGCTTCGGCATCGGAATGGACATACCGGGCGCCTGAATGCAAAAGCCCGTGGTTGGCACCCGAGGCCCCTGAATTTAAATCGTTTTTCTCAATAAGGATCACCTTGACCCCGCGCAAAGCAAGATCTCTGGCAACACCTGTTCCAGTTGCCCCGCCACCGATCACCAGCACCTGGGTCTGGATTATTTTTTTTGCACCGCTCAAAACTCACACCCCATAGCCTTTATATAAATAGTTCGAAAACTAAAAATCATCACCAACAACCTGAATATTGCTGCCATCATAAGCCAGAACAAGGACTTTCAGGTCATTATAACAGGCGGGATTGTCAGAAGCAAGGACAGAGGTGTCACAGGGGAATCAGCCATCCAATTTATCCGGCAGTTCAAGGTGGATATTGGTATCATCGGAATCAGCGGCATTGATGAAGATGGAACCCTCCTGGATTTTGATTTCAGGGAGGTAAATGTCTCTCGGGCTATAATGGAAAATTCCCGCAAAGTATTCCTGGTGGCGGATCATTCCAAGTTTCATAGGAACGTAATGGTCAAGTTGGGCTATATACTGAACATCCATACTCTGATAACGGACCAGCCACCACCGGATAAAATCATGGACCTGATCCAGGAACATGGAGTCCAATTGGAAATCAACCCATAACACAAATATTAGAAATATTCCTTGCATAATCCAATAATCTCGTGTATGATTCTAAATTTTCGACACCTCTGCCGGTAATCCCGGCTTTTTTTAAGGAACACTATGACCCAGAAAACTTTGCCCGTAACCGGGTTTGACGAAATGAATCTGAGCTCCCCTGTATTCTCTGCATTGCAGAAAGTGGGCTATGAAACACCCACGCCCATCCAGAGCCAGACCATCCCCCATATGATCCAGGGAAAAGATATCCTGGGTCAGGCCCGAACCGGTACCGGTAAAACCGCAGCTTTTGCATTACCCCTGCTGTCCCGGATTGATCTTGATAACAAACGGCCCCAGGTCCTGGTGCTGACCCCGACCAGGGAACTGGCAATTCAGGTGGCAGAGTCTTTTAAAACTTATGGCTCAAAAATGAAAGGCCTGAATGTATTGTCTGTATACGGAGGTCAGAGCTATGGGATACAGTTAAACCAGCTCAAACGAGGAGTCCATGTGGTAGTGGGAACACCCGGACGACTCATGGACCATATGCGAAGAAAAACCGTGTCCTTTGCAGACCTTTTTTGTGTGGTACTGGATGAGGCCGATGAAATGCTGCACATGGGCTTTATTGATGATGTGGAATGGATACTTGACAGAACTCCTGATGACTCACAGACCGCTCTTTTTTCAGCCACCATGCCAGGACCCATAAGGAAGATTGCTCAAAAATATCTGACAAAGCCCAGAGAAATCCTAGTCAAACCAGACTCCCTTGGGCTTGACACCATCCACCAGCAATACTGGATGGCCCAGGGCACGAAAAAAAGCCAGGCCCTGATACGTATCCTTGAGGCTGTTACATTTGACGGTGTGATCGTGTTTACCAAAACAAAAACCTCTACCCTTGATGTAACCAAAACTCTTGAGGATCAAGGATTTAAGGCAGAAGCCCTGAATGGAGATATTGCCCAGAATGCCAGGGAGCGGACTGTTAACCGCTTGAAAAATGGCAGCATTGATATTCTGGTTGCCACAGATGTGGCTGCCCGGGGCCTGGATGTGGACCGGATCTCCCATGTGATCAACTATGATATGCCACCCAAGGTTGAACCCTATATCCATAGAATTGGCAGAACGGGCAGAGCAGGCAGAGCAGGAGAAGCAATACTGTTCGTAAACCGGAATGAACGATGGATGCTCAAGGGAATAGAAAGGGCCACAAAACAAAAAATCAGTGAAATCAGCCTGCCCTCCAATAAGGCCATCAATAAAAAGAGGGTAGCCAATTTTAAAGAGGCCATCACCAGGACCCTGAAATCAAAAGACCTGAATGTTTTCCAGGAATTGATTGAGGCCTATGCCCTGGAACAGGATATCACTGTGACCCAGATTGCTGCTGCCCTGGCAAATATGGCCCATGGCGACACCCCCTTTCTGCTGCCTGCCCATAAAAACAAAAAAAATGCCCTTGCCCCTGCTAAACTATCGGTTAAACCAGCAGCTAAAGCAGCCAGGAAAAACCTGTCTGCCCGGGAAGAGTCTTCCAATAAAAAACATTTATCTGAAAGAATAACCCTGGCAGGCCATTCCAATAAAAAACAAAAACTCAAAAAAACAAAGATAGTGACAATAACTCCCCTGCCCCGGGAGTCAAAAATCATCCCCCTGGAAAAAGGCATGGAGAGATATCGCCTTGAAATCGGCCGGAACCACGGAATAAGGCCAGGGGATATTGTAGGGGCCATTGCCAATGAAGCTGGGCTTGAAAGTAAATATATCAAAAGAGTTGACATTAACCAGGAATTTTCCTTTGTGGATCTTCCCTTTGGAATGCCAAAGGATGTTTTCAGCATTTTGAAAAAAACCCGGGTAAAATC
>JAOZST010000013.1:0-9650 GCA_029939535.1 Desulfobacteraceae bacterium
CCTGACCTTACGGCTGCCAGCCGTACGCTCTCCCAGCTGAGCTACAGCCCCACAAGAGAAGATGGTGATTAATAATCGAAACAGGGATTCATGTCAATAAAAAAAATATTTTTTTTATTGAGAATTATGAATTTTAAAAGATTAATTAGTTGACACAAGGACTTATGAAACGATATTATAGTCTGTTTTTTTCATAAATTTTTATCTTGGAGAAGTTAAGGAGAAAGTGATGCTGAGTTACCTGCGTGAAAATACTGGAAACTGGATTATCAAGATTTTTCTTGGAATCATAGTGATTGTTTTTGTTTTTCTTGGAGTTGGGAGCATGAGTTCCAATAAAGACAGGAATGTTGCCACCATAGATGATGAACCCATCACCTTTAACGAGTACCAGGATGCCTATAGAATGGTTGTTGAGCAGATGAGAAGTAAATTCGGGGATAACCTGAATGATGATCTTTTAAAGGCATTAAATGTTAAACAGCAGGCAATCAACAGTTTGATCGAACAAAAACTTGTGGAAAAAGAGGCTGAAAAGCTAAATATTATTGTTTCTGACAAAGAGCTGCAGGATTCATTATTGTCCATTAAAGCATTTCAGATTAACGGGGCCTTTAACCTGGAGCAATATAAAAAAGTTCTTGGATTTAATTCCACAAACCCTGAAATTTTTGAAGTACGCCAGCGTGCAGCCATACAGGAAAAGAAAGTTAGGGATATGGTATTCAGCGGTATTACAGTATCTGATATGGAAGCCAGGGACTGGTATGTTTTTCAGAATACTAAAATGGCCATTGATTTTATAAAGGTGGATCCCAATAGTTTTACCGATGTTTCTCCCACCCAGGACCAGATAAAAAAACAATATAAAGAAAACAAAGATCTTTACAAATCAGAACCCAGGCTAAAGGCGGTTTATTTAAAATTTTCTCCTGAAGATTACAAGGGGAAAGTAACGGTCACAGACGAACATGTTAAAGAGTTTTATCAGCAAAACCTGGATCAGTTTAAAACTCCTGAAAAAGTTGAAGCCCGGCACATTCTGATTAAGGTGGATGAAAATGCCGATGAAACTGTTGTGGAGAATGCAAGAAAACAGGCCCAGGATATTTATGAAAAAGCAGTCAAGGGAAAAGATTTTTCTGAACTGGCCAAGGAATTTTCCCAGGGTCCTTCCAGGGACAGCGGGGGATATGTGGGTATATTTGAAAGGTCAAGTATGGTCAAACCCTTTGGGGATAAGGCTTTTTCCATGAAGCCGGGTGAAATCAGTAAACCGGTTAAGACCATGTTTGGGTGGCATGTTATAAAAGTTATGGCAAAATTTGAAGCTTCTGTTGAAACCCTGGCCCAGGCAACGGAAAAAATAAAATCCCAGCTGGAGGTTCAGGAACTTCAGAATATGGCTTATTACCAGGCCGGAGAGGCCTTTGATTCTGTTGTTGACGGAGATGATCTCGAGCAGGTTGCCCTTATTACTAAAAGAAAAGTGATGGCCACAGACAGTTTTTCCCAAAACGGTGTAGGCCTTGATTTGGAAGACAATGCAGAATTTGCCAAGGCTGCCTTTAGTCTGCCAAGCGATGAAATAAGTGATGTAAAACAACTGGGGAACAATTATTATCTGATCAAAGTAGTTGAAAAAATCGAACCAGAGCTTTTGCCCCTGGAAACTGTGAAAGAGAGCATTGTTGCAACATTGACGGTAAAAATGCAAAAAGAAGCAGCAGGAAAAGCTGCCCGGGCTTTGGCTGAAAAAGTTGAAGCTTCCGGTTCCATTGAACAGCTTGCCAGGGAAAATAATCTGGTCATGGCTTCCACAAATCTGTTTACCCGGAATGGTCCTGTTGAGCCCATTGGCAGTGCCCTTGAAGTGGTTAAAGCTGCCTTTACCCTGGGTAAGGAAAATCCTGTTTATCCCGAGGTGTTGGAGACTCCCAATGGATTATATATCATCGGGTTTAAGGAGAATCAGCTTCCAAAAGATGAGATGGTTGATGAAAATCTTCAGAAAACAAAAAAAGAGATTGCCTGGAGAAAACAGGGACATTATTACATGGCGTGGATAGAAGAACTGAAAACCAGAACAGATATTGAGATTAATCCACAATTTCTGAATTAAAAATTTTAAAAATAGACTCTTTTAAAACAGGATTATAGATTTTATGGGAATTAGGGTTATTGGTGAAAAAATTAGAATTCTGGCTGCCATTATCCTCATGGGGCTGGTCATGTTTTCTTGCGTGGGAAAACAGGAAGGCTTATTTTCAGGGGATAGTGCTTTACCAGAGAATGGCATTTTTCCGGTTCAGGGCAGTAAAGTTGATCCAGCCCTGGTCCAGGGGATTCTGCCCAATGGTTTTAAATATGTGCTCATGGAAAATTCCACTCCCAGGGACCGGGTCAGTGTTCATTTGAACGTTTTTGCAGGGTCGGTCCATGAAACAGATGAAGAGCAGGGACTGGCCCATTATCTTGAGCATATGGTTTTTAATGGGTCTGAACACTTTAAGCCGGGAGAGCTTGTTGAATATTTTCAGTCCATTGGCATGGATTTCGGGGCAGATGCCAATGCAAGCACCTCTTTTTTTACCACTGTCTATGATTTGACCCTTCCCAGGGGAGATAAAAAACACCTTGAAGATGCCTTTCTGGTAATAAAAGACTATGCATCCGGTGCTTTGCTGCTGGAAGAGGAAGTGGACCGGGAACGGGGGATTATCCTGGCGGAAAAAAGAGAGAGGGATTCTGTATCCTACAGGACCTTTAAGCGGGAACTTGCATTTGAACTGCCTGGATCCATTTTAAATAAAAGATTTCCCATTGGTATTGATCCAATTCTTGAGACAGCAGACAGAAAGCTTTTAAAAGGATTTTATGACCTATGGTATCGTCCGGATAACATGGCCCTGGTAATTGTCGGAGATGTGGATGTAAACCAGGCCAGGGAATTGATCGAAAAAGAATTTTCAGGACTTCAGCCCCGAAAAACGGCATCCAGCAAGCCCTTGGATATATCCTGGGAATCCCATAGAGGAACTTCGGTGTTTTATCATTATGAACCTGAAGCCGGGAATACAGAAGTAACCATTGAAAGGGTTTCCCATGTTCCATTCCAACCCCAGACCCTTGAGACATTGAAGGAAAATATGGTCAGGAATATTGGGGATTCAATTTTTCAGAACCGGCTTTCCCAGATGATTAGAAAAGAATCGGTAAGCTTTTCAACTGCATCGGTTTATTCAGGTATTTTTTTGCAAAATATTTTTGCGGCTGCTGTGAAGGTGGGCTGTGAATCTGATAAATGGGAAAAAAGCCTTGGCCAGATTGAAAAAACATTACGACAGGCCCTGGCATATGGATTTTTCCCCAAAGAATTTGCCAGGGTAAAGGCTGATTTTATTTCCATGCTTGATACGGATCTGGCCAAGGCCGATACCCGTAAAACTTCTTTTCTGGCCCAGTCTATTTTAGGGGCCATAAACCAGAAAAAGATGTTTTTATCTCCCCTTCAGAAACAGGAGTTGTTAAAACCTTATTTGCAGAGATTGACCCTTGAACAGGTCAACCAGGCATTCAGGGATTCCTGGAAAGATGACCATAGACTGGTTTTGGTTTCCGGGAACGCAAATATTATGGAAAACCAAAACCAGGAAGATCAGGATCTGGAAAGTAAGGATATATCTGCAAGGGCCGGGATTCTGGATGCCTACCAGAAAAGTGCTTCCCAGCCTGTACAGGAATTTGAACAATTTGAATCCAAAGTATTTCCATACCTGGATGTTCCAAAATCCATTGGTAAAATTATTAGCAAAAAAGAGAATGTCAAGGGACTGGGCATTACCCAGGTTGAGTTGGATAACAATATTAAATTGAATCTCAAGCCAACGGAATTTAAAAAAGGTGAATTTATCATCAAGGTGGTATTTGGCCGGGGAAAATCATCAGAACCTGAGTCCCTGCCTGGACTGTCAGCCATTGCAGAATCAGCAGTAAGGCAAAGTGGATTTGCCTCCATGGATATGGATCAGATTGAAGAAGCCCTGGCTGGTAAAGATGTGAGCATGGGGTTTGCCATTAAGGATAATTATTTTGCCCTGGAAGGCTCGGGAGATCCCAATGAATCCGAGACCATCTTTCAGCTTATTTATACCTATTTCAAGGATCCAGGATTCAGGCACCAGGGACTGACCCTTGCCAAAACCCATTACGGCCAGATGTATGAGTCATTAAAAAGAACTCCGGATGGTATCATGGGCATACAGGGGAATCGTTTCCTGGCAAAAGGAGATCCCAGGTTTGGAATTTTGCCCCTGGAGGAGATGAACAAAATCACCCTCAAAGATATTGAAACCTGGCTGAAGCCCTTTTTTAACACTGCCCCCATTGAGGTATCCATTGTGGGAGATTTTGATGCGGATACAATATTAAAACAAGCGGTCACCTATCTGGGGGCCCTTGGAAAAAGGCAAAATTTTTCCGGTCCTGTAACGGGGGACAAAAAAGTTTTATTCCCCAAGGGTGAAAAGCTTGTCCTGAAACTTGATACAAAAATTGACAAAGGCATGGTAAGGATTGCTTTTTTAACAGATGATTTCTGGGATATAAATCAGACCAGAAAGCTGTCCATGCTGGCCAGGGTTTTTTCAGAACGTCTCAGAAAAATTATCCGTGAGGAACTTGGGGAATCCTATTCACCATACGTGTATAACAGCCCGTCCCTTATCCATGATAACTATGGGGTCATGCATGTGGTGGTGAATGTTCTGCCTGGAAATGAAGACATTGTTTATGAACAGGTGGAAAAGATTGTAAAATCTCTTACAACAGAGGGTGTTGGCAAGAAAGAATTGGAACTGGTGAAAAAACCTGTTTTAAACCAATTGACAGTTTTACGGCAGAGCAACACCTATTGGCTGAATTCGGTAATGGCAGATTCTTTTAGACATCCGGAAAGACTGGATTGGGCCAATCATCTGGTTTCCACTTATTCATCAATTCATAATGAAGATTTGACTGTTCTGGCAGGGCGGTATTTGAAAATGGATGAAAGTGCTTTTATTGTAATTCATCCGGCAGAGTAATGTACCGGTTAGGACTTGTACCGGTTAGGACTTGTACTGGTCAGGAAGTTTTTCAACTTGTTCGGATACATTATTGCGGAGATAATAATCCAGATCAAAAAGCTGCTTAAAACTTAAATCACTGAACTTGACATGACGTTTTCGAACTTTCATGGAGCTGAAAGATGGTGTGTTGGTAACCTCATAATCTGCAATGGTCTGAAATGGCAGATCTCCTACATAATACCCCATACTGCTTAAAAAAACTGCTTCTTCAGGCTTTGTTTCCGATTCATTGTCGCCATTGCTGGTATCAATATATTTAAATGAAAGTCCCCCCATACTGATATCAATGATCTGACCCAGTTTGTGGGAATTAGGGCTGATTGCAGCATATGCCCCTTCAACAGCCTTATAACGTTTGTTTTTACGTCTTTCTATAGTCCGTTTTCTACCAACCATTCGACTGATTCCTTTAGAGAATGAGATATCATTGATTTTTATAAAATTTATGCATAATTTATACCATTCTATTCTTTTTCTGTAATAAGAGAATGATGTCTTACAACAGATAATAAATCAGGATAACTCGCCGTAATAGTTCCTCATGTTTTTTTAAAAACTACTATTTATTTATATCATAACATCTGAACACTGTATCATAAAATTTAGCTTATGGAAAAGAAGTAATAAATTGGGAATTTTTTTCCCTTAAATTATGGAATTTTTTCCTTATGGTTTCCCTCACCCTGTTTGGTTTGGATTACTCAGGTTTGGAAATAGAAGAAAAAACCCGTTGCCAGGTGGCCTGGCATACTGAAAAACTAAAACCCCTATAGCGAAGATAATTCATCATTTTTTTCTTACGGGATTCCCTTTCAAGGTGTTTCCATGATTTTATTTTTTGTTTTACAGCAAGAAAAGCAAGCTCTAAATTATCGAAATCAGAAAGTAATTCATCTATGATGGAGGGTTCAATTCCCTTGTGATCAAGTTCATAACTAAGGGCAAAGATCGATTTGGGTTTGTTTTTTTTCCGATTCTCGAGATACATTTCAGCAAATCTTCTATCGTTAAGATAGTTATTTTCTTTGAGTTGTTCAATTGCCTTTTCAGTCATCTGGTCTGTAAAACCTTTTTTTAAGAGGTAATCATTCATTTCCCTGGTACTTCTCTCCCTCAGGGAAAGATAGCCCATGGCCATGCCAAGGGCTGATTTCAGTTCTGGGTCCATATCTTGAAAAATAGAATCTGCATTCATCTTATTGGTTTCACTCAAGTATTCTGACAGGGGCTTTGATTATATTTTCCAGCATATTGATCAACCCCTGGCCCACAGCAGAGGGATGAAGCGGTATGACAACCGGGTCGCTTATTTTCCCTGTGGCTTTGGCAGGAAATAAGGCCAGCCTGCCCATAATGGTATTCACAATGGGAATATGCTTGATAATGGTATCAATGGTTTTAAAGGGAGCAACCAGGCATGTCAGATTCAGTTTATCATTCAAGGGGTCAATCCAGCCGCTGAAAATAAGTGTCATGTCATTTCCATCTATTAATGCCTTTTTCAGGTGAATAACGCTGTCTTTGATATCTGCCTGAATATCTATTGTCCTGTATCCAAATCCTTTCTGGGTAATATCTGGTGTCTTTAGAATATTTAATACGGAAAGAAGTCTGGATAGAAGTGTTAATTTGTAAATCCTGCCTTTGGCGGCATGCATAGTCAGAGAACCGTTCTGGCTGTTTGAAATGGTATCTGAAGAATCCTGTCCTTTAAAATTACTGGAAAATGAATAGGTTCCGTCAATCAATGCATTGTCCTTAAAAAGGCATGAAATCATATCAGCAATATCTTCAGTATCCAGGGCCTGGATACTGAAGTCGGTCTTTACCTGTTTTTCTTGGTTTTCTCCAAGGAGGATTTCCACTTTTCCCGTGAGCCCAAGGTCACACAAAACAGCCTGGCGGATATGGATATCTGTTTTTTTCTTATTAAAAAAAAGTTCTGTTTTTATATCAATGAAAGTTCTGTTTTTATATTTTAGTTCTCTGGATGTAAGAAAAATACTTTTGTTGTTTAAAAAAGTAGAAAAAGCAGGAGGCAGAGGTTTACTTTCATTTTTTGAGATTGATACAAAAGAATCCAGAGTGATTTTTTCAAGATCCAGGTGAAGGTTTGAGTCGGAATCTGTGTATATTTTTACTGTAGCGCCTGAAGTAAAGGAGTTGAACTGGCCATGGAGAAAAGAGTCTTTTATAAGCAATTGCTCAATTGTGCTGGTATTTAGCACCCCTTTAAAGTCAAAAAAAGGCTGGGAAGGATTTTGATTAAACGTGAACATTGCATTGGACAGAGTTTTTTCTTTGATGGTTAAAACATTGGGAAATAAGTCCTTTATGTTTTTGCCTATTAAATCAAAGGAAAGCTCAGAACCGGAAGGGAATGTCAACTTGCCTTTTAAAAGGGCTTTATTTTTATTGTTTTCAATGCTGATATCAGAAACATGCAGGGGAAGCTTGATGCTGTTTAACCAGGATGGGTCCAATGTATCCAATGCATTTAGGTCATAGGAAAGCCAGGTCAGATCCTCTACCTGAGCCGTTAGGCCTTTTATTGATATTTCCCGGTCATTTGCTTCAAAACGGCCGGAAACAGATTGTATCTGGGTTTTATCTTCCGGGACATCTGTTTTTTTTGATTTATCCGATTTATTTGATTTCTTCGGGACAAACCCGATATTGATATTTTTACCAGAGCCATTGATGTTAAAATCCCATTTTGCGGGGGTAAGAATAGGTCCCTTGATTTTGGCTGTTTTGATAATGATTTCACCCCTGGAGGGTCTGACAGGAGAAATCAGATCCATAACCATTTCATGGGATTGTAACCATGGCATTAGCTCATCTATTTTAAGTCTTGCCTGGGCCGAGGTGATATCAATATTTGGGGATTGATGTAAATCAACAATTGCGTTTAGGTTTTCAAAGGGACTTGTTTTTAGAAATCCAGAGAAATTTTCAATTCTTATTTTGTCGTTTTTGTATCCAAATATTCCGGTTGTAATGGATATTGGCAGGGGAATTCTGTCATAGTATCCTTTGGCTGAAAGATTTTGGGTGTGAACATTGATATCCAGTTCTTTCTGCATACTGGCCATGCCAAGTTTGAGGACCCAATCTGCCTGGCCTGATATCTGCCTGACCTTTACAAGTTCTTTTGCCAACAAGGTTTTCGGCAGAAGGGATATTAATATCCCGGGAAGAGTGGCAAGGTCAGTATGAAGGTTGAATTCACCGGAAAAAGGAAAGCCTTCATGGTTCATCAGGTCAATTTCAAGGGTTCCTTTTTTTATGGCAGTGGAATTAATATTGCCGTTTTGGGTCTTGATATGAATAATTCCCTTTTCAATAATTGCATCTCCCTGGACATTCTCTGCAATTAAAGGGGTTTCAGGTATTTTTACCATGGAATTCATGGCAGATCCTTTTAAAAACAGATTTTTCCCGTCAAAAAGACTGGCAAGGGTATTGCTTTTAAATCCAACTATCACATTTTTGGCGATACCACCCCGTAAGATGTCAAATAATTGACTAATTATTTTGTTGGAGCCCAGAAGTTTTAAACATGCCAGCCTGGCCTGGGAAATATCAATATCATTCCCAATAAATGTTATGGCGGTTTTACCAGTTTTTTGATTGTCTGAGAAATTAATGGCAACTCCTGCCCTGGGATAGGAAATTACAAGGGGTTTGAGACTAGCAGATAAAATCCCAGTGGAAACTGTAAATCCCAGATCAAGCAGGTCAGCATTCAGGGGTTTATTCGGGATTTTTATGGAGAGAACCCGGGGTTCCAGGATTTTTATATTTCCAATTAGTTCCTTTGCATCTATAAGTTTCAGATCAAGGGTCATTTTTTTGGAAGAGATGGAATTGAGATCCATTTTTTTTAAGAGTGAATTTTCAGAAAATTGATTTTTATGGATATCTAATCCATAAACCCCTGCATGTAAATTCAGGGAGTTATTTGGTTTGTCAATTGCAAGTGAACAGTCCAGAGATTTAAAATAATCTGATCCAGCATTTTTAATGAAAATATTCAGGTTCCCCTGATTGTCGGGAAAAAAAGAAAATAACTTTTGAATATCTTCCTGGGGCAGTTTAAAGGAAAAGGGTTTTTTGTTCTGCTTTTTATCCAGACCTGCAACATTCTTTTGTTTTCCGTGGGTGTACTGGATATCAGGGGCTTCCACAATGATTTTTGAAACAATAATCTTACCCTTTAAAAGCTTGAGAGGATCCAGGTCAATATTGACGGATTTGATATCAAGCTGAACAGCTTTATGAAATGAAAAATTTAATTCTTTTAAATGGATGGAGGGCAGGGGTAAAAATTTAAAGTCCATTTTTTCAGGAGAAATTATCACTCCTGTTTTCTGTTGGATGATCTTGGAAATTTCTTTTTTGATAAGGGATGAATTCATAACCCAACCAAGTATATAGGGAGACAGCAGTAAAAATATAATAATCAATGCTGATGAATAAAGTACGGCTCTTTTTATTCCTTTTCTGGACAAAATTATG
>JAOZST010000013.1:9750-35900 GCA_029939535.1 Desulfobacteraceae bacterium
CAATGCTGATGAATAAAGTACGGCTCTTTTTATTCCTTTTCTGGACAAAATTATGGGTCTGGACAAAATTATGTTCTCAAATAAACATTTATAGTCTCAACGAGACTGTCCTGCCCATAAAATTGCCTTTTATGGGCAGGGCAGTTGGGTTTTATTCAGTACGCTGGGTGATTTCTACAATATGGAATCCAAAATCTGTTTTTACCGGACCGTGGGGGATGCCCACGGCTTCATTAAAAACAACAGTATCAAATTCCGGAACCATCTGACCGGGCCCGAATTCTCCCAGATCTCCTCCACGTCCTCCTGAAGGGCATTTGGAATGTTGTTTTGCAAGGTCGCTGAAATCTTCACCATCTTTGATTTTTCCAATCAATTCCCTGCACAAATCTTCATTGTCCACAAGTATATGTCTTGCGCTTGCCTTTGCCATGATTTTTTTCCTTATTTATTACATTTTATATCCTGCTACATCCTTTAAACTACCAGGTGTATCCATGATCTGCTGCCATCAGTATAAAATTGGCCATTATATATTCGGTCTGTTCCATCATTATTTTTTTATAGTCTGTAAGCTTTGCTGCCTCATCATCAAGGGATTCAAGAGGTTCCTTACCAATGGCGGTCCGGTATTGGTTTTCAAGTTCAAGTTCTTTCTGGTCATGCTGCTTATTTTTGTTTCGTCTCTGTTTCAGGTTTAAAGACAGGGTTTCCTGCCCATTTAGCAGGCTGTTCATTTCAATTCGTTTTTTTAAGTAAATTACCCCAGGTGCCTGACTGGATCTTTCCTTGTATTTTTTCCAAAGTAAAGGGAATAAAGGGGCCAGAGAATTGTATGCATTATAGCGGGTTTTTGCTATTGTATCCCAGAGAAGAGCGCCATCCAATGAGCTTTCCCCAGTTTGTTTGACCTTATAAATCTGGGGATATTTTAAATCCGGTACAACGCCCTGGTGCTGGGTACTTTTCCCGGATACTCGATAAAATTTGGCACTTGTAAGCTTTAATTTTCCTTCTTCAAGGGGTTTGAGCTCCTGTACGGTTCCCTTGCCAAAACTTGTTGTTCCAACAATTATACCGCGATCATAATCTTTTATGGCACCTGCAAAGATTTCAGAAGCCGAAGCGCTCATTCGGTTGATCAAAACCATCAGGGGACCCGTATATTCAATGGACGGGTCTTCATCATAAAGTCGGGAAATCCTGTATTTTGTTTTGATCTGTACGGTTGGTCCGGATTTAAGAAACAGACCGGTCAGGTCATTTGCTTCTTTAAGCGAGCCTCCTCCATTATCTCTCAAATCAATGATCAAGCCTTCAATGTTTTCTTTTTTAAGTTCAAATAAAAGTTTTTGAACATCTTTTGTGGTGCTCTTATAATCGGGTTCACCCCTGTGATAGGCTGCAAAGTCAATATAAAAATTGGGAATTTCAATGATTCCTATTTTAAACTTTTGATTATCCTGGGTAATGGTGACAATTTCTTTTTTGGCGGACTGCTCTTCCAGTTTGACCTTGTCCCTTTTAATACGGATGGTGGTGATGGAATCAGCTTTTTTAGCTGGAATGATTTTTAATCTCACATAGGTGTTTTTAGGCCCGCGGATAAGTTTTACAACATCACCAATGCGCTGCCCAATGGTATCTTTAATCTCTCCATCTGTCCCCTGTCCCACTCCAATGATTTTGTCTCCCGGCATGAGCATATTTGATTTTTCAGCAGGCCCCTTGGGTATCAGCCGGACCACCTTGGTATACTCGTATTCATTCTGGAGGACAGCGCCAATGCCTTCCAGGGACAGGCTCATATGAATGTCAAAATCTTCAGATAGCCTGGGGGGAAAATATTGTGTGTGTGGATCAAAACTTGCTGTTACACTGTTCATGAACAATTGAAACACGTCATTTGTATTGGTCTGGGCGAGTCTTTTCAGGCGGTTGCCATAGATTTTTTCCAGGGATTCACTGATTTTTTCATTTTCCTGGTCATCCAGCTTCAGAGTGATTATATGGTTCTTAAGCTCATTTTTCCACAAGGCATCAAGATCTTCCCGGTTTTTTTTTAACTTTTTTGATTCATTATCAATAATAATAACATCGTCGGTGTCAAAAACCAGGTCTTTTTCCCATGTTTTAATATGGATCAGAATATATTCAAGCCTTTCAAAGGACCTTTCCTGGTAAAGGTTGAAAATAGCATAGGCTGGTTTGAGGTTCCCTTTTTTAAGGTCTGTACTAAATTTGAATTTATATTGATCAAGCTGGGCCATGTCTTCCTGTGTCAGCAGTTGCCGGCCAGGATCCAGGTTCTTGATATATCGATGAAAAATCTGTTCAGACATGGTCCTGTCCAGTTTTTTTCCTAGGAAATGATATTGTTCAAGGGCTCTGATAATTTTTATGCATTGGTTTGAATAGGTTGGCAAGGGTTTAATTTCTGCTGTCCCGGCATGAACTGGCATTATGCCTATATCAAGAACAAACAAAAGATAAAAAGAAAGAAGATACATTATAATTGGAGATGTTTGTTTACATGGTTTCATTTTCAGATTCAATGTCCTTTGGAGATTCAAAACTTATATTACCGATTTTTCCGGAACGAAGATCCCGTATCAATATTTCAGAGGCTTTTTGATAATTGATAATTCCCCCTTTTTTTAAGCACCCCCTGGCCCTGCCGATCTCTTCAATCAAAAGGGTTTCATCCTTTGGGACATCTTTAAGGAATGAATACCTCTCAAGGAGCAGATTTGGATATTTTTTAAGAAGAAGGCCCGAGGCAAAAAAACCTATTTCAGAATAGTCCAGGGCTGCATCTGTAATAGCTCCTGACGCTGCCAGGGCAAGGGCCCTCTCAGCCGGTTCAATCACAGGCCAGAGAATACCCGGGGTGTCATAGATATCAACATTGTTTTTCAGGCTGGTGCGCTGCTTGTGACGGGTCACAGCAGGAACATTTCCTGTTTTTGCAATTTTTTTCCCGGCCAGAGTATTTAAAATCGTTGATTTTCCAGTATTGGGAATTCCCACCACCATGACTTTAAGTTTTCTTGCCCTGTTTCTTTGAATATTGGAAACGCAGTAATTCAAGACCTTTGCAGCCTGAGCCTTTTGTGCTCCACACACGGCAATGGCCGGTATTTTTTGCTGTTTTTCAAAATAGACAAGCCATTTTTCAGTTATTTCAGAGTCGGCAAGGTCGCTTTTATTTAAGATTTTAAGTCTTGTTCTATCTTTGCACAATTTGTCAACAAGGGGGTTTCCGCTGGAAAAGGGAAGTCTGGCATCCAGCATTTCTAAAATTACATCCACCTTGGATATGGAGTTTTTAAGCAGATCTTTTGTTTCCAGCATGTGGCCGGGAAACCATTGGATATTCATTGTTTAATTCTTTTTTTTATTGAAATATACTAAATAAATATATCAAGTCAGCACCACATTCATTTTGTTATTTTTGTGCCTATATTTTCGCACTTGGGATTATGGCATATCAGGATGGGTTTGAAAAGATAAAGCTTTTCAAACCCATAAACAAGACAGCAGATAGAGGTGGTATCGATTAATTTCAGGAGAATTTTATGGATAAAAAAAGTAAAATAATTTACCATTACAGAGTTTGAAACAGGAGTATAATGAATGGGACCGGACAAAAAGAAAATTAAAGCCCTTGAAAAGAGAATTAAAGACCTAGGGATTAACAAGGAAGATATAAAAGAAAAATTTATAAAATCCTCGGGCAGGGGAGGGCAAAAGGTCAATAAGTCTTCTTCTGCTGTCTTTATGAGTCATGAAAAAACAGGGCTTCATATAAAAGTTGGAAAGCACAGGTCCCAGAATTTAAACCGTTTTCTTGCCTTGAGAGGCCTTGTGGAGAAAATTGAAGCAAAAATGTCTGGTAATCATGATAAACAGACAAAACAAATGGAGAAAATTAGAAAACAAAAGCAAAAGCGGAAAAAAAGATCCACACAGACCAATATTTAAAATGCGCCCAGTTGACAGAATTTAATTTTGATATCTTTTTTTTCACAGGCAGATCCCAGGTCTACTTTTTTGATTTTCAGGGAATGTGCAATTTCCCAGCACTGCCTGCAGGAAATCCTGTTGTCATTGATTGTCTTGGCCAGTGCAGCAGTAAGATCTTCTGAAATTTCAATGTCAGGATTAATTTTTTTGGGTTCTGGAAAATATCCAAAAAGCCCAAGCTGACATTTTGTGATCCGAAATTCCATAAGATCGGTCTGAATACCAATGTCCCCTGGTGGGATATCAAGATCTTTAGCAATCCTGTGTGCAGCAGCACAGGTAAGATTTTTATTTTCTGCAAGGGATAGGATTTTTTTGGAAATATTTTCATCTATTGCTTTTCCCTGGTGCTTTTTTGCGTAATGTCCTCTGTCTTCGTGTGTCATAATTCCTTCCTGTTTGACTCTTGTTGCAGGTTATTATTATAATAGACTCCTTATAGCCTAAATAAATCCAGTGATAAAGGATATATTTTATGATAGATGAAATTGCTTCCAACCAGTTCCACATGATTTACATCGCTTCCTGCGGTGAAGGCATCAATGCCTTTAACCTGGTAGAATCCGCCCTGGTACAATTTCCAGACAATCAGATATCGGTTGTTAAGGTGGCTCACATCCGTTCTGAAAACCAGGTGGATGAGCTCATTGAAAAGGTCAAGAATGTTAAAAGCCTGATAGTTCACACAATGGTGAATTCAGGCCTTCGAAAATATTTGACCCGGAAAGGCATTGACAATCATATTGTCACCATTGATTTGATGGGTCCCATATTGTCAAAGATTCAGGCATTCTTAAATAGGCCCCCTCTGGCAAAACCAGGCCTTTACAGGGAAATTCACCAAGTGAATCTCAAACAGGTATCAGCCATTGATTTTTCCCTTGCCCATGATGACGGATTAAACCCGGAAACCCTGATAGGTTCGGAAATCGTTCTTGTGGGATTATCCCGGGCAGGGAAAACTCCTTTATCCATGTATCTGGCTGTCATGGGATGGAAAGTGGCCAACATCCCTTATGTTCCAGGCGTTCCCATGCCAGACACCCTTGATAAGGTGGACAGAAGACGGGTTATAGCCCTGAATATTAATGTGGAACAGCTCACGGCTCACCGCAAAATGAGACAGGAAAGCCTGGGAACCACGGATATCTCTTCCTATGTTTTAAAGCAGGGAATTGAAGATGAGATTAAAAATGCACAAAAATATTATATAATCAAGGGTTTTTCAATGATTAATGTGAGCAATAAACCCATTGAAACCAGTGCTGAGGAAATTCTGGAAATGATTACCAGGCGGTTTATGGAAAATGCCCACCTTGAAAATTTTAAAACCAGATAAAAAAAAGGGAACCAGCATCAAATTAACTGAAAAGCTTTTGGAAAGGCGGAAAAATAAAGACTACTGGGCTCTTTTTTTTGTTTTTATCAATTTTTTAGCCTGGGGAATATTATTTATTACAGTTCTGGTGTTTCACAGGGCACAGCCGGAATTTGAAACTTTTTTTGATAAATTCTATCAATTGGAACTTAGAACCAGCTGGGATATTCAATTCCTGCAATATCTTGATTATACAATTTTTCTGGGGCTGATGCTAAGCGCTGCAGGTCTGTGTTTAAGCTTTTTCAGGGCCAGGAGAAAAACGGATTATAAAAAACATCTTATTCTTCTTGTTTCTTTATATTTTATACTTTTGATTATATCGGTCTTTATTCTCTAATGCTTTATTCTTTAATGGATTATTTTGTAGGGGATTAAGAATCCTGGAGAAATAGCCGATAGGTTTTTAAATGCTGCATTTTTTAATTGGTTTAAAAAAGGGATGGTGAATTTAAAAAAAATGGAAAAAATAAATTCATATATTTCAAATTTTGCTTCAATCCTTGGTTGTAGCTTAATTATCAGCCTGACTAGTATTTTGTTCTATACCCCCTGCCAGGCCAGGGATTTTATTGTGGAATTTGTTGAAGAGAATTATAAAGAGGCCAGGTTGGACTATTCAAACGAACCTTTGATCTATCATTCCATCCAGGTCATTTCCCAGGCCGGCCCTAAGCTGCTGATTCTGACAGGTTATAATATAGAGTACCGCAGATGGCTCAGACATTATATAGCTGATAATAAAAAATTTATTGCCAGGGTGCCTGACAATGAAAATGATATGTTTATATCTGCCAAAGCCTATGACCTTGATGTGACAAACCTCCACCCTTTTAACGGGAATAAATGGGAATATGAAATTCCCATATCCAATAATGTGGAGCCCCTTGAAGGGGACAGGCATATTCTTGTTATTGATGCCGATAAAAAAAGAAGCGGTTTGATCTCTCTGGTAATCAAGCGCATGGGATATCTGCCCATGGTTTTACCTGACAGTGCCCAGGCCCTTGAAACTTTAAGGGTTTATCCTGAAAAATTTAAAATGATTATTGCCAACCATGAAGTTGCAGGCATGAAAACAGAAATTATTGTGAATCATATCTTAAAGATTAATCATAAAATACCGGTTTTAGTTGAAACCGGATATCAGAATAAAAAACTCAGGGACAGGTTTGCAGCCCTTTTTTCAGACTCAGGTTTGGTGATAATAAAACCAATGGTCCTGGATGATCTCCAAAATACCATTAAAAAACTGGTCAAAGAAAGGGCCTGACCCTATGAAATATTTTTTTGGCATTTTCCTGTTGATATTGGTATCCCTGCCCGGCTCTCCAAGGGCCGAGAGCCAGGAATTTGCAAAATATGAAATGGGGTTTAAAAATTTTCTGACCTGTGAGTTAACCCGGGCCAATGCTCAAGATCATTTTCAAGGGAAAGCTTTTAAAATTATAATGATCGATTTGTTTGATATCCAGTCGGAATCAGGCATGGTCATTATTACAGGTGCAGTTCAATGTTTTGTGGAGGGCAATTATTTTACCCTTTACGCGGCCCTGGGAGTTGAAACAATTCTGGGCATAGAACAGGTTACCTATTATACGATCCGCAAAAAAGATTTTTCCATACTGGCCACTGAATTATTTCAATTCCCCTATAAGGAAGGATGTCCCTGGTCACGTTACAGGATTGATACAAATTAAAAAATTCCAAACCTAATCAACTTCAGCTTAAAATAGCTGCCTGTGCAGCTGCCAGCCGTGCAATTGGAATCCTGTAAGGAGAACAGGAGACATAGTGTAAACCGGCATTATGGCAGAAAACAATTGATGCTGGATCTCCTCCATGTTCACCGCAGATTCCAAGTTTTATATCAGGCCTGGTTTTTCTGCCTCTTTCCACAGAGATCTCAATCAAGCTTCCCACAGCTTCCTGATCCAGGGTTTCAAAGGGGTCAAAATTGAGTATTGCATTGTCTATATAATCATTCATAAAGGAACCAATATCATCCCGTGAAAAACCAAATGTCATCTGGGTAAGATCATTTGTGCCAAAGGAGAAGAACTGGGCATATTCTGCCATTTTATGGGCAATCAATGCAGCCCTGGGAATCTCAATCATGGTACCGAACATATGGGGGATGGCCTTGATATTATATTGAGCCAGTGTCTTATCAAGGCAGGTCTTGACTATTTGATGGGTAAATTCCACTTCTTTTTCATTGCAGGTCACAGGAACCATTATTTCAGGCATTGGATGCATGCCCTTTTGAATCAATTCTGCACAGGCCTGGAAAATGGCTGTTACCTGCATTTGTGTGATTTCAGGGAAAGTGATTCCAAGTCTGACACCTCTGTGACCGATCATGGGGTTGGATTCCCTGAGAAGATTACTTCTTTTGATCACCTCTTCCATATCGATACCAAGAGCTTTGGCAATCTCTTCCTGGTTTTCCCGGGAAATGGGTACAAATTCGTGCAAAGGCGGATCAAGCAGTCTCAGGGTAACCGGCAGGTTATCCATGACAGACATGGTATTAAATATTTCCTGTTTAACAAAGGGAAACAATTCATCCAGGCTTGTTTCCCTTTCCTCCCTTGATTTGCTTAAAATCATCTTTCTAAGCAGAAACAGGGGTTTATCTGAATCAGAACCATAGAACATGTGTTCTGTCCGGAAAAGACCAATGCCTTCAGCACCAAATCCAAGGGCTACCTTGGCGTCTTCAGGGGTGTCCACATTGGTTCTGATTTTCATTGTTCTATAGGTATCTGCAATGGTCATGAATTTTTGGAATTTGGGATTTTCCAAAGCATCCTTCATCTTTAACTGCCCTTTATAAACCATGCCTCTGGTGCCGTTTAAGGTTATAAAATCACCTTCTTTAAAGGTCATGGTTCCTATTCTGAGCTGTTTTGCTGTGAAATCTATTTTTAAGGCTCCGGCACCAACAATGCAACATTTGCCCCAGCCCCTTGCCACAAGAGCTGCATGGCTTGTCATGCCGCCCCGGGCCGTGAGAATGGCTGCAGCAGCACGCATGCCTTCAATGTCTTCCGGGTTGGTTTCCTCCCTGACCAGAATAACCTTTTTGTCGGATTTTGCCCATTGAACAGCATCTTCAGCTGAAAATACAATTTGGCCCCAGGCTCCGCCAGGCCCTGCCGGAAGACCTTCCGCTACTTTTTCCGCTGCTTTTTCCTCATCCGGGTCCACAATGGGATGGAGCATGTCGTCCAGCACCTTGGGATCCAGGCGGCAGACCATGGTTTTTTCATCAATCATGCCTTCTTCATGCATGTCCATGGCCATGGTAAGGGCTGCCTGGGCAGTTCGCTTTCCCACCCGGCACTGGAGCATATACAATATGCCTTCCTGGATGGTGAATTCAATGTCCTGCATGTCTTTGTAATGGGCTTCAAGTCTGTTTCTTATTTCATACAGGTTTGTATAGATGTCCGGCATGACCTCTTCCAGGGAAGGAAGGTGATTGTTTTGAAGGTTTTTGGTGTCCTTGTTCAAAGGATTGGGAGTTCTGATTCCAGCCACTACATCCTCTCCCTGGGCATTGACAAGCCATTCACCGTAAAACCGGTTTTGGCCGTTTCCGGGATCCCTTGTAAAGGCAACCCCTGTGGCAGAGGTTTTGCCCATGTTGCCAAAAACCATGCTCTGGACATTTACGGCTGTTCCCCAATTATCTGGTATGTGCTCAATTCTTCTATAGGAAACTGCCCGTTTTCCATTCCAGCTTTTAAAAACAGCCCCTATTGCTCCCATGAGCTGTTGCCTGGGATCATCCGGGAATTCAAGATTCAGGTGCTCTTTAATTTTCTTTTTGAACCGATCACACAGAGACTTCAGATCCTCAGTGGAAATATCAGTATCATTTTCATAGCTTTTGTCATTTTTTAAATTGTTCATCATCATTTCAAGGTTGAGGCGGATGCCCATTCCGTCTTCCGGCTTGATTTGTTCGGCCTTTTCCATGACCACATCGGAATACATCATGATCAGTCTTCTATAAGCATCATATACAAACCATTCATTACTGGTTTTTGCAATGAGACCCGGGATGGTTTTTGAGCAAAGCCCTACATTAAGAATTGTTTCCATCATCCCGGGCATGGAGCTTCTGGCACCTGAACGACAGGAGACAAGTAAAGGATTTTTTTCATCCCCGAATTTCATTCCCATGTGGGCCTCAATATTTGCCATGGCATCATTGACCTGGGTTTCAAGGGAATCGGGAAAACAACCGCCAAGGTCAAAATAATGGTTGCAGCATTCAGTGGAAATGGTAAAGCCGGGTGGCACAGGAAGCCCAAGTTTTGCCATTTCAGCAAGATTGGCCCCTTTCCCGCCAAGAAGGTTTTTCTGTGTTGCATCTCCATCAATTTTTCCAGGGCTGAATTCATATATGTATGTGGTCATATCGTCCTCTATCTTTTTAAATAAGAAATGAATTAATGATATAATAATCAATAAATTAAAAATTCAAGTCAAGTAAAATCTTGTATTTATAAATTGTATGAGCAATGGTATGCTGACCTTTGAGTGAATTACCATAAAACCAGATGATATTATTTTACGGATTATTTAATGCTGAATATTGAGTCCATTTCCAAGGGGTTTGGAGACCAGGTTCTTTTAGACGACACAGGACTACAGATCAATCCCGGGGAACGGGTGGGGCTTGTGGGCAGAAACGGCCACGGAAAAACCACCCTCCTGAACATGATTGCCGGAACCGACCATCCAGATGAAGGAAGGATATCTTATCCTTCAGGATACAGGATAGGGGTGTTGTCCCAGACCATACATTTTAACAGAAAAACAGTCCTGGAAGAGGCCATGCTTGGCCTTCCGGAACATGAAAAGGATCAGTCCTGGAAAGCGGAAAAAATTCTGGCAGGCCTTGGATTTTCTGTTTCAGACATGGAAAAGGATCCGATTCTGTTTTCAGGAGGGTTTCAGGTACGTCTGAACCTGGCAAAGGTTCTGGTTTCAGAGCCGGATCTTTTGATCCTTGATGAACCCACCAACTATCTGGATATTACTTCCATCCGCTGGATTTCCCAGTTTCTGGTTTCCTGGCCCAGGGAAGTTTTACTGGTGACCCATGACAGGGGATTCATGGACAATGTGGTCACCCATATTGCGGGTATCCACCGCAGAAAAATAAGGAAAATCAAGGGTGATACCCCTAAGTATTACTTTCAGGTGGCCCAGGATGAAGAGATCTATGAAAAAACTCGTCAGAATGAAGAGAAAAAAAATAAAGAAATTGAATTGTTCATAACACGGTTCAGGGCAAAGGCCAGGCTTGCAAACATGGTACAGTCCCGGATAAAGACCCTTGAAAAAAATCAGGCAAAGGATAAACTGGCCCAATTAAAAAATCTGGAGTTTTCCTTTAATTATCTTCCTTTTGGCGGAAAACAGGTTTTAACGGCCCAGGACCTTTCTTTTTCATGGGAAAAGGATAAACCCCTGATCAATGATCTGTCCCTGACTATCTACCCCAATGACAAGATCGGCATTATCGGAAAAAATGGAAAGGGAAAGACTACCCTGCTCAAACTGCTGACCAAGAACCTTGATCCTGAAAAAGGTATGGTGTCGGTGAATCCAGGCGTTTCCATGGGATATTTTGAACAGACCAATGTGAATTCATTGAACGATCAATTCACCATTGAAGATGAATTGATCAACTCCCACCCGGATTTTGACCGACAGGCTGCCAGAAATATCTGCGGGTCAATGATGTTTGAAAAAGATGCAGCCCTGAAAAAGATATCTGTACTGTCCGGCGGGGAAAAATCCAGGGTCATGCTGGGAAAACTTCTTATCAGTCCTTTGAATCTGGTGATTCTGGATGAACCCAGCAACCATCTGGACATTGAAGCATGTGATGCCTTTGTGGCTGCCCTTAACAATTTTGAGGGCGGGATGATTCTGGTTACCCATAATGAAATGTTTCTCCATGCCCTGGTCAACCGCCTGGTGATATTTAAAAAAAAGGGTGTTTCTGTCTTTGAAGGTTCTTACCAGGAATTTCTGGAAAAAGAGGGTTGGGAAGAGGAGGAACAAGTGGAGGCTAAAAAGTCAAAGCCAGCCGTTATTTCCAAAAAAGAACTGCGCCAGAAAAAATCAGAAATCATTGCTGTCCGTTCCAGGGCAATTAATCCCATTCAAAAAATAATTGATGGTATTGAAGATTATATTGAAGAAAAAGAGGATCAAATCCGGAAAATAAATGAGAAACTTCTTATTGCATCCCAGGACCAGGATGGTGCAAAAATTCAGATTTTGTCAAAGGAACTGGCCGGTCTTGAAAGGGAAGTGGAATCTTTGTTTGAGGATCTTGAAAAACATATGGATAAAATTGACTTTCAAAAAAAGATTTTTGAAAAACAACTCAGTGCATTGGAAAGGTGTTAATTAAGATGGACAAAAAGAATTTTGCATTTTATTATGGAATTATTTTAATTGCCGTGGGTATAGGGGTTTTTTTTCGTATACCCCAGGTAATGCCCAGAATAGAAACCATAGAGTTTTTCAGAGAAAAATTGTTTATAGTAAGATTTTGTTTTTATACCCTTGGCATGCTTTTAATCCTGGCCGGGGCTATAAGGATATTTAAAAATTATAATCAGTCTTAAGTCGTTAGATTTAAATAACCAGATTTAAATAACCATTGAAAAAGATCATCGGGAAAATTGAATGGCAAATGCTGTAAGGGGAAAATCAGGTTCCAGTCTTAAAGCCACCATAAAAGATCAGTCCGGTGCAGGCAAGACGAAAATTGGTGAAATTCTTTCAAAAGAAGGCCAGATCACCAGTATGCAGCTTACTGAAGCTCTGAATGTGCATAAAAAAACCAATGAGAGGCTAAGCAGTATTCTTTTGAACAAGGGCTATATTGATCCCGATACCATTATTAATGTATTGGGGCGGCTTTACAATTATACTGTCATACACTTTTCAGAGATCAAACCAAAGCCTGAAATTTTAAAACTCCTTCCCTTTGAAATGGTCAAGAAATATATGGTGTTCCCCCTTGAACTTAAGGGGGATGATTTGATCATCACCATGGCAGAACCCACGGATACAACTATTGTTGAGGATCTTCATAAAAAAATTAAAAAAAATATCCAGGTTTTTGTATCCACTGAAAATGATATTATCCAGGCATACCGGGATTTTTATAAGATCAATGATGATGAATATAAAAGTTTTCTTCATTTTGAAGATGATGCAGAGGAGGATGAACCCGTCACCTCTGTTGAAGATTTTGGTTCCCTTGTTTCCGAGGCTGCCGAAGAAGTGGAAGTGGGTATTACTGACCTGGATGATGACCAGGATCAGTTTATGGCTTCAGATGCCCCCATTATTAAGCTTGTCAATGGAATCCTTACCAAAGCCATCAATGACGGGGTTTCCGATATACATATTGAGCCTTTTGAAAAATCTTTTCAGGTCAGATACAGACTGGACGGCGGTATGTACAAGGCCATGAACCTGCCCATCAGTATTAAAAATGCCGTAATTTCAAGGATTAAAATTTTGGCGGAACTGGATATTGCCGAAAGAAGGGTTCCCCAGGACGGCAGGATAAAACTCAGGTTCGGAAAAAAAAAATCCATTGATTTCCGGGTATCCAGCCTTCCCACCCTGTTTGGGGAAAGTATTGTCATGCGTATCCTGGACCAGAGTGCATTGAGTATTAATTTGACCAAGCTGGGTTTTGAGGCTTCAACCTTTGACAGTCTGAAACGATGTATATCAAGACCATATGGTCTTTTACTGGTTACAGGTCCCACAGGCTCCGGCAAAACAACCACTTTGTATTCAGTGCTTAACCGGCTCAATAAAGATGATATTAAAATTCTCACGGCAGAAGATCCCGTGGAATTTAATTTTAAAGGCATTAACCAGGTACCGGTAAAAGAATCCGTTGGCATGACCTATGCGGCAGCCTTAAAGGCTTTTCTGCGCCAGGATCCAGATATAATTATGGTGGGGGAGATCCGGGATATTGATACGGCTGAAATTGCAATCAAAGCAGCCATGACAGGTCATCTGGTCTTTGCAACCCTCCATACCAATGACTGCCCGTCCACCATTGGCAGATTGGTGGATATAGGTATTCCTCCCTTTATGCTTGCATCTTCCGTCACCATGGTTCTGTCCCAGCGGCTGGCCAGGCGGCTATGCCCCCACTGCAAGCAGATTGTCACCGGCCACAATCCAGAGGATCTTGAGATGTACGGGTTTTCAAAGGATGAAATTCCTGACTTGAAAATTTACGGCCCCAATGGATGCAGTAATTGCAATGGGACCGGATATAAGGGCAGGGTGGGTCTGTACGAGCTCATGGAGGTAACCGATGAAGTGGGTAAAGCCATCAGTGCTGAGGTGGCTGAAGATCAGCTCAGGAAAGTGGCTGTCCAGGAAAAGATGATCACCCTGAGGGATGCAGGACTTGTAAAAATTCGATCCGGGGAAACCTCCCTGGAAGAAGTATTAAAAAAAACCACCATTACCAAGGAAGCGTTGCCAGCCTATCTTGTAAATCCGGATGTGGAACAATACGAGGACAAGGATGTGATCATCAGGGAAGGCAATACAGACATTGATTTTTTTAAATTGGTACAGGGAGCCCTCCATGTGGTCAAAGGCGGCAAGAAAATTGCTGAAATAACTCAGCCAGGGGAATATTTTGGTGAAATGGCTGCCATAACCAAAGAGGCCCGCTCTGCATCCATTATTTCAAAGGGAAGATCCAAGATAAAACGATTTCCAGGGGATAAACTGGAGGAGATCATTGAAAAATATCCTGAGGTGGCTAAACACCTTTTCAGTGTTCTTGCAAATCGGCTTCACCAGACCGATAAAAAACTGGTTAATATCCATAACCAGATCAGAAAGAAAAGACCGCCCAATTAATCTTTTTCCCTGGTTTTGCCTTTGAATTGAAAGTAAAAAAGTAAATACCTGTCACCTACTTTTTTACTTTATCTTTGTAATACCTGTCTTTTTCACTGTAAATGCAGCCGCAATACTGCTGCCTGTACATGGCAAGCTGTTTCGAAGTATCGATCCCTTCACGCCAGCCTTCTCGGAAATCATGGTAAAAAAAAGTCAGTCCATATTCTCTGGCCAGGGCCTGTCCAATTTCAATGATTAATTTATGGTTTTGAAATTTGCTGTAGAGCAGAGTGGTGGAAAAGGCATCAAATTTTCCCTTTTTAGCAACCATTGCCGAGGCTTTCAGTCTTGCATGGTAACAATAACGGCACCGGTCCTTTTCCCTGAACACAATGTTCTGGATGAATTTTTCCAACTCATATCCCTGCTGCCAGATCATTTTTAAACCAATGTCCTGGCTGTATTGACGTAGAGTATCCTCCCGTTTCATACATTCAGTAAAGGGGTGGATATTGTGGCGAAAGAAAAATCCCATTACATCAATATTTTTTTCCTTGAGCACCTTCAGGGGATAAATTGAACATGGTCCGCAGCAGGTATGTAGTAAAAGTTTCAATCCCGACTCCCGAAAATGGCTGTTCCCACCCTTACCATGGTGGAGCCTTCTTCAATGGCCACTTGAAAATCATTGCTCATGCCCATGGAAAGATGATTAACATTGTCTAAACCAGCAGCAATGATCTCTTCCCTTATCCCGGCAAGTTTTTTAAAATAGATCCTGGCGTTTTCAGGATCACTGAAAAAGGGAGGCATGCACATGAGACCTTCAAGGGATATGTTTTCAAATTTATTTATTTCAAGGGCCAGAGAAACGGCTTCCTCCACACTGGCCCCGGATTTTGTATCTTCTTGGGCAATATTGATCTGGAGCAGAATTTTTTGTTCCTTTTTTATTTTTCCAGCCTGTTTGTCAATTTCCCGGCCAAGCTTCAGTTTGTCAACGGTGTGGATATAATCAAAATACTGGACAGCAAATCTGGCCTTGTTTGACTGGAGATGCCCGATAAAATGCCAGCAGGAACTTTTTTTTCCAAGAAAGTCAATTTTTTCCATGGCTTCCTGGATATAGTTTTCACCTAAATTTGCTGTACCAGCCTCAATGGCCTTTGAAACCAGTTGGGCTGTTTTGCGCTTGCTCACTCCGATCAGGGTGATTGTCTCGGGATCCCTGCCACAGGCCAGGGCAGTGTTGTGTATTTTTTTTTCTATGGATACAATATTTTCTTTGATGGTTGTCATTTTGTGTTCCTTAAAAATAGTATGCCTTAAAATTGAATAATATCCAGCTCCATCAGGGTTTCCATTACTTCGCATATTGGCAGGCCCACCACGTTTGAATATGACCCGGCAATTTTCCGGATCATAAAGGAACCAATTCCCTGTATTCCATAGGCTCCTGCTTTGTCATAGGGCTCGTTTGTACCAGTATACCATTGAATTTCCTGTTGGGACAGGTCTTTAAACACAACTCTGGTCTCAATGGCTTTGGAAATTGTTTTTTTTCTGGCCTGGCAGCAGATTGTAAAGCCTGTAAAAACAGAGTGTGATCTATTATTCAACATTGTCAGCATGTGAATGGCGTGGTCCCGGGATTCAGGCTTTCCAAGGATAGCCCCATCCACTACAACAATGGTGTCCGCACCAATAATCCATGAATCAGGCTGAATATTTTTAATATAATCTGCTTTTGCCCGGGACAGGGTTTTGACATAATTTTCAGGAATGGAAAGTGTGGTGGATTTTTCATCAATATCCGGGGATAAAATATCAAGAACCAGACCTGCCTGTTCTAAAAGTCCTTTTCTCCTGGGAGATTTAGATGCCAGGACAATATGTTCCTGGATGATTTGGTTTGTTTTATTCATGGCCTCTTTTTAACAGAAATCATTTCCCATGACAATGGAAAGGAACCTGGTGCACCTCAAATTAATCGGTTTTAAATTTTCTTTTGATTGATCCGAAGAAACCAACACAATTTAAGCTTGTAAAATCAAATAAAATGTTATATTTAACCTGCAATTATATATGCCTGGGTGGCGGAATAGGTAGACGCAAGGGACTTAAAATCCCTCGGTGATAATCACTGTACGAGTTCAATTCTCGTCCCAGGTACCAGCTAAATAAAAAAAGGATTTTGACCTTTTTACCAAAACCCTTTTTTATCAATAAAAAGTAATACTCTCTCTATGGATAAAATTGTAATTCATGGTGGCCGACCGCTTACAGGTGAAGTCACCATCAGCGGTGCAAAAAATGCCGCCCTGCCGCTTCTTGCTTCAAGTATACTTGTAAACGGAATATCTACATTTACCAATGTTCCGAAACTCATGGATATCACCAGTATTAGAATGCTGCTTGAAGATTTAGGGGCAAGTACAAATTTTGAGGGCTGCACCCTGGTCATTGATGGCTCCGGCATCAATAAAATTGAAGCAGAATATGAACTTGTGCGGAAGATGCGGGCCTCTATTCTTGTGCTGGGTCCTTTGGTCGCAAGGTTTGGGCATGCAAAAGTTTCCATGCCCGGGGGGTGCGCCATTGGTGCAAGACCAGTCAATATGCATCTTTCAGGTCTTGAAGCCCTGGGCGCTGAAATTTGTATGGATCATGGCTATATTGAAGCAAAGGCAGACCAGCTCATCGGTAATGAGATCTATTTTGATAATCCCACGGTAACAGGAACCGAAAACCTGATGATGGCGGCTGTCCTTGCAAGGGGGACCACAATTTTGAGAAATGCAGCCAGGGAACCTGAAATTTTATGCCTTGCTCATGCCCTTATTAAAATGGGTGCGAGGATTTCAGGGGCTGGCACAGCCATTATTTCCATTGAAGGGGTGGAAAGACTCAACCCGGTTCAGGTGACTGTAATACCCGACAGGATTGAAGCCGGTACTTTTATGGTGGCTGCAGCTGCAACCAAAGGGGATGTGTTGATAAAAGACTGCTGTCCAGATCATATGGGTGGGATTATCAGTAAACTCAAGGCAACTGGTGCAGCCATTGATGTCAATGCAGACCAGGTAAGGGTTATGGGGAGTGAAACCATTAAAAGCATTGATATAAAAACCCTTCCCTATCCAGGATTTCCAACGGATATGCAGGCCCAGTTCATGGCTCTTATGACCATTGCAAAGGGAAACAGCGTGATCCATGAATCTATTTTTGAAAATCGGTTCATCCATGCCAATGAATTATTGCGTATGGGAGCGGATATCTCGGTTTCCAATGGTAATTATGCCATGGTCCGGGGGGTTGAAAGACTCCAGGCTGCTCCTGTGATGGCGTCTGATCTGCGTGCCAGTGCCTCCCTGGTGATTGCCGGTTTGATTGCTCAGGGTACAACTGAAATTTCAAGGGTTTACCACATGGACAGGGGATATGAAGCCATAGAAAAAAAGTTCTCATCCCTGGGAGCAGATATCCAGCGGATTTAATAATAAAAAATTCTCAACAGGTATGGCTATGTGAAAATATTAGTGAATCATGTCCATCCACCGCTTCTTCCAGTGATCATTTCCCTGATCACAGGGATACTTGCAGGCAATGCACTGCCGGATACCCCATTTTTTGTTTATGCAGGTTTTTCTTTTGTTGTTCTCTTTTTAACGTCTTTTTTTCTGGTTAAATTAAAGCCCTTTGTATTCAGTATAAGTTTTCTGGTAATGATCTGGGGTTTTTTTTCCATTTCAAGGATTTTAATCCCTGTTTTTTCACCAGATCACATCTCAAATTATACTGATTCATCCAGATATACCATTTCAGGAAAGATAGTTTCCCTTTCTAAACATTATCCCCATAAACAGAGAATAACTCTTTTTTGTAATCTTCTTGAAAAAAAGGAAATAAAGCCTGTCCCTGTAAATGGCAGGGTAATTGTAAATATATATGGGAATAGGGAGACCCCTCTTCAATACGGCGATGTTATTCAATTTGAAAGCCCATTAAAGCCCATTCGAAATTTTTCTAATCCCAATGGGTTTGAATATGAAAAATATATGAAATCCAAGGGGATTTTTGGTTCTGCCTATGCCTATTCCCAGAAAATTATAGTATTAACACAAAGTTCAATTCCTTTTTATATAAAAATGATCCGTACCATTGAGCAAGCCAGGAATCGTTTCTTTTATTTTACCATGGATTGCCTGGAAAACAAGGATGCAGCTGCCATTCTAACTGCCCTGATCACCGGTAAAAAAGAAGTGATCCCTCTGGAACTGAGAGATGATTTTTCCAAGGCAGGTGCTTCTCATCTTCTTGCAATTTCAGGTCTTCATCTTTCCATAGTGGCCTTGATTTTCTTTTTCCTGTTTTATTCTTTCCTTGCCCGCTTCCACAAGGTTTTGATTACAGGAATAGCCAAAAAAACAGCAGGAATGCTTACCCTGATCCCTTTGATTCTGTATGCTGTTTTTTCAGGGTTTTCTCCTTCCACCCAGAGGGCTTTTATCATGACTGCTGTTTTCATGATTGCTTTTATGGGTGAAAAAGAAAATGATCCTTTAAATACTCTGGCCCTTGCAGCTGTTCTTATCCTCATCATGGACAGTACATCCCTGTTTTCCATCTCCTTTCAATTGTCATTTATGGCGTTGTTGTTTATCATCCTTGGATTTTCACTTTTCAAAAAGCGAGAATGGATGGTTAAAAAAAAAATAATGACAATGATGATCTCTGCTGTCCTGGTTACATTTTTTGCAGGGCTTGGAACTTTTCCTTTGATTGCCCATTATTTTAACATGGTTTCCCATGTACAGATTATGGCCAACCTGTTACTTGTGCCCCTCATGGGATTTATCTGCCTCCCCCTTGGATTTCTCGCCTTTTTTTTATTTTTTTTCCCCCCTTCCCTGGCAACGATTACCATGGATTTGTGTCAGGCGATCCTTTGTTTTTGTATAAACTATATTCAATATTTGACGGGTTTTGGCTTTTCATGGTCCAGAATAATAACTTTTACTGTCAAGGAAACAGGATTAATTTATCTTTTTTTCGGGGCTGTTTTTTTGATACTTTTTCGCCATAAAAAAACAGGGATTGGGCTTTTAACCCTGGTGCTGTTGTCAGGGTTTCTCTGTGCAGGGGCTGGGATTAAAAACAAGTATTTTTCCGGGAAAATGAATATAACCATTCTGGATGTAGGGCAGGGAAATAGTGCTTTGATTCAGACCATTGAAGGGGAAAATATCCTGGTGGATGGAGGAGGCTTTTCAGGAAGTTTTAGTTTTGATACTGGCCGATATGTAGTGGCGCCTTTTTTGTGGGCAAAAAAAATTCTATTTCTGGATGCTGTGATTTTGAGCCATCCTGAATCAGATCACCTAAAGGGACTGGTTTATATTTTAGAAAATTTTAAGGTTAACATGCTGATAAAAAATCGAGATAAAACTTCCAGTAAGGACTTTAAAGAGTTAATCTCCCTGTGCAGCGAAAAAAAAATAAAAATATGGTATCCTGGCCAGGTGAAAAATAGACAGGAAAATAATGATAAAATAAGTAATGGAAAAACAATTAATTGCAAAAAATTCAATGGCCAGACAGAACTTTATTTCGGTAAAACAGTTTTAATGTTTTATGGGCCTGAACCAGATCAATTTACCAATAACCTGAACAATAATTCGCTTGTTTTTCAAATTAGTTTTAAAAAGTTTACCATGCTTTTCCCCGGTGATATACTTTTTGAAAGGGAAATGGATCTTTTCCAAAAAAATGATTTGGACCTGGCATCTTTGATACTGCTTTCCCCCCACCATGGCAGCTCAAGTTCAAGCAGTAAAATTTTTCTTGATAAAGTAAACCCCGAAAGTGTAGTAATATCCTGCGGATATAAAAATCGATACGGCTTTCCAAACCCTGAGGTATTGGAAAGCTACTATCGTAGAGGATATAAGGTTTTCAGGACGGATCTTGACGGTGCTGTCACCATATCCTCTGACGGTATTGTATATGATACTTTAACCCATAAAGGCAGATAAACTTTGTATTACATTTATTTCCCATATGTACTGATATTGTCCGGTTTCATGTTTTTTGAATGTCGTGGGAAAAAATATCCCAAATGGTGGGCTGCCATGGTGCTCATGGCTCCTGTTACGACTCCTTATTTTATTTTTAAGTCCCGGAAGACGAAAGGGATGATTTTGTTTGTGGTGTTTCTGGTCACGTTTACAATGGTTTCTATTGCTGAATTTTATATCTATTCCAATATGAAGGAAAAATTTAAATACGATGATTTGCCGCCCGTCACCCGGCAGATTATGGAGACTATCGATTCTTTAAAGGTAACTAATTCTGAATTGGACCATGGCCTTGCGGGTCTTGAAAAACTTTCCAAAGTTGACTCCCGGATAAAAGAGCTGAAACATACCATTGAATTTGTTGAAAACCTGAGAACAATTTTGTCTAAAAATCAATTGGCAATAAACCAGCTTGCAAAGTTAATATTGAATAATAAATCCTATCTTGCTAAACAGGATTTGGACTGGGTCTATGGTATTGAGGAATTTTATACCAATAGAAATGTGACCCTTCACATCAATAGCCTTGAAACCTATCTAAAGGACTTTCAAGCCCTGCTTCAATATGTTGTTATTAATTTTTATTTTATTACTGAGCATAAAACCCAGGAGCATTTAAAAAATTATGATGAATATTATCTAAGGTATCGCAGGGCTCTATCTACCCACAATAAGTTCAATGTACAGCGCCTTGAATTTCAAAATGATTT
The DNA here is from genome assembly GCA_029939535.1 of Desulfobacteraceae bacterium. Classification (GTDB taxonomy): domain Bacteria; phylum Desulfobacterota; class Desulfobacteria; order Desulfobacterales; family Desulfobacteraceae; genus NBML01. Next base: position 30,873 of record JAOZST010000013.1, read on the forward strand.
ATTACTCAAGCACCCTGATCTACAGCCCTATCTCCCGGGTGATCGTCAGACCGAAACCCTTCGTTTATGGGAATAGGACTGGTTTCGTAAGTATTTGAGAAAGGGAATGATCGTCTTGTTTTTATTTCCCCCTGAAAGGTCATAGGTGATGCTGACAATGGGTACCTTTGTTTTTGCCTCAATCCTGGCCGCCATGGCCTCGGTTACAATTCCAGCGCAACAGAATGCCGGATTGGTCTGGACCAAAAGCCTGAGATCTGGATATTCCTGAATTATATGATGAATTTTTAGAATATTATCCATGGATTCACCCGTATGTTCCGGACGAATTCCATATTGCTCCAGAAGATTTTCATAGGAATCGGTCACAATAAAATCTGATTCATTTAATAGTGGCATAAAATATTTATAATACTTTTTTTCCATTGCCTTCAGGGCAGTAAACAATGCTTTTTTTGAGATAAGGCTCAGGTATTTACCTTCCTTGAACCATTTTCTAAAATATTGATTGGCAATGATTTTGATGAACTTATAATAGGGTGTCGTTACTACTTCCCCACCGTTTTCTTCTATAAAATGAACCAGATCCTGATTCATGATATCATTATCCCTTACATAGAGATCTCCGAAGATTCCAACCTTTGGGCGGTTTCTATCTTTTGTAACCTTGATTTTGCTGAACAAAGGAATGGCCTCCTGCAGGGCTTTCTCCTTGGAGCCTCCAGTAAGGAAGGCTGTTTTGATGATGGACAGGGCATGGTCAAGTACCTGGTCTGTTTCTCCCTTATTGATTTCATAGGGTCTTATTTTGCATCCAATACTACGAAGAAGACCGCCGAACATATAAGCAAAATATGTATCAGTGGATGCTTTAAAGGAAATATCAAATAAAGACAGTTCTCCCTTGTACACACGTGAATGCTGAAATCCGTTTTGTTCCCGTTCAAGGATTTTATTGATATGATAGGGGTACATTTTTATATTACAGGCAATATCAGATTTGCTCAGCCATAAAACAGCCCTGGCCGGGTCAATGTTGTGTTTTTTAACCGTATGAATAAATCCAGCTGCAATGGCATTCAAAGGGATACACTGCCCTGTATTGGTCAAGATGCTTTTTTTAAGGATTTCGTTGTTTTCTTCAATTAAAAAAGCATCATATCCTTGATTTTTAAGGGTTGCCACGATGAGATGGCCTGTAAAGGAATCCCAATTGGGGAAAATAATGGTTTTTTTATCCATGGATTCTGCATAAAGGGGGTCAAAGGATTTGTCCGGCCGGGGTAATTTCTTTTCCTTTAGATTATAATGGTTGGTAAAGGCTCTGACAGCAGCTTCAATCCTTGTTTCATACCCCACACTTGAATCATGTTCATCCAGTTCAAGAACCAGGTATGGTTTATTATAATGTTCCATGATTTCTTTAAAGTAATCAACTCCGAATGAATCTGGTGCACATTTAAAAGAAGTGATATATACCGGGTAAAGATCCTTTGTAGTGGCAGCCATATGGGCAGCCTCCAGAATTTTTGCCCCATGCTGCCAGTGAATTTCTGTAAGCAAAGGCTGGATAAGATCATGATCCCTGGTATCCAGCATATCCTGGAAAAATGTTTTTACCCCGAGATTTTCAAAGAGCCTGGGAATTTTGTTGTTCATTGATTCAGATAGAACAGTATAGGGTCGTCCCAGAAGAAGAGCTTTAATACCAGATGCTTCCTTTTGATTATTTTGATACAATGCTTTTAATTTTACCTGGTTTTCATCTTTAAATTCCAAGGCCCTGTCATAGGCCATGGAAATATCAAAAAATGAAAATCTTTCGGAGATTGTTTTTAAATGTTTATACAACTCCATTTTAGTGTGGAAATTTGTATATAAATATTTAATGATGGGTGATATTAGTTTTTTATGATCCAATGCCTTTAAACAGGCAATAATGGAAGGAGTAAACTGGGTATAATAGCAATGCTGCCTCCTTATATCTTTTCCCTTTGATTTGTTTTCAAAATAAAAGGGTAGAAATACATAATCGGTTTTTTCCATCAAATGTGAAACATGTCCGTGCAAAGATACAACCGGAGCGCAAAATTCTGCGCCTGCTATTGTTTTTCCCAGTTTAACAGGATCTTTTAATCCTTTGCTTGTGATGGTTTTAACTCCCAGGTTTGAGAAAAAATGCTGCCAGAATTCAATATCCTCAAAAATATGCAGGGCAGCAGGAATCCCCATGGTGAAATCATGCTTTATGGGTGTATCACCTGTAAACCTGGTGGTTTGCTTTCTCAACCTGAGTAGATCCCAATTATTTTTTTTGGGCACCATTTTCTGGGTCTCATAATCCCTGCCGCATAAAAATCCATAGGCCTGGGGCTCGCCATCAATATCTGCAATGGTAAGCTTGCAGTGGTTTGTACATAAAGAACAGGTCTCCTGGCGAACCGGGATATCCTTTTTCCACAAATCAAAGCCCCTGAAATTGGTCTGGGTGATTTCCTGGTTATTTTTCTGGTCCCTGGTCTGATTCCTGACCTGATCTATAACCTGGTCCCTGGCCTGGTCCTGAACTTGGTCCCTTATCAGTAACGCAACTCCAAGGGCTCCTGTTAAATGACAGAACCTGGATACATGGATGGGTTTTTTAAGTTTTTGTTCAAAGGCTGCAACCAGTGCCCTGTTCCTTGCAGTGGCACCCTGGAAAAGAATATGTTTTCCGATTTTTCCCATATTCGCAACTTTGGTCAGGTAGTTATCCCGAACTGAATGGAGTACAGAAGCAAGGATTTCATTTTTTTCATATCCTTCGGCAAAAAAATAATTAATATCTCTTTCCATGAAAACCGTACACCTGTCGCTTGAAACAGGGGAAGTCACCCCTTCTGTGCGTGATGAATATTCAGAAAGAGGACAATCTAGCTTGGCTGCCTGTTCTTCTATAAAACTGCCGGTCCCAGCGGCACATACTGAGTTCATGACAGATGAGGTAACCATTCCATCCTTGAGAAGGGTGAATTTAGCATCCTGGCCGCCAATTTCAATAATGGTATCCACCTTGGCATTCAGATTAACCGCTGCCATGGCATGGGCAGTTATTTCATCGGGTTCAATATCGGCTCCAATAATTTTTCCGCTGATACGTCTGCCTGATCCAGTTGTCCCGCACCCTTTAATTTCAATATTCAGGCCATGGTCATGCAAAAAATTATCACAGGCCTTAAATAGTTTTTTTACCGCTTGAACAGGTCTTGATGCAGTGTCTGTATAAAAACCGGCAATGGGATCTCCCTTGGTGTCAATTATTATGCATTTTGTGCTTGTGGATCCCACATCCAGCCCAAGGAGTCCTTGGGTAATGCCCAGAACTAACGGATCCCTGTAAATATCAACCTCCACGCCCTCAAATACATGGGATTTAAAACAGGTAAAATCCGGATAATCCGATAATGTAAGTTCCAGTTCAGGGTATCGATAGCTCTCTTTTTTAGTGGTTTCAATAAAATAATCAGTAACCCGGTCAAAGGTTCTGGGAAAATATGTTTTTTCTTTTAATTCATCCCTTAGACAAAGGGCTGCTCCCAGGGCTCCATAAAACTGAGAATATTCATCAATGGTCAGTTCAATTTTGGTTATGGACTCAAGATGATTTTTTACGGCAATATTTTTAGAGACCCCCCCGCAGAAAATTATTTTTAAATCAGGGGTTGTCTGTTTGAACAGGGTGTTGGCAATGTTTTTGGCAAGTCCGAAACAAAGGCCGTCACAGATTTGTTCAATGGCATACCCTTCCTGCTGGGCATGGATTAAATCGGTTTTTGCAAAAACTGCACAACGGGTGGCAATCTCCGGCCTTTTGTCTTTATTTTCCATGGCTTTTTGACTGATCTGCTCAGATCCTGAGAGATTCAGTCTTCCGGCCTGCTGATCAAGGAAACTTCCTGTTCCAGCTGCGCAGGAGGTATTATTTTTAGCGCCGATATAGTTACCTGATTTATCAAACAGGTTTAAGGAAAATTTTTCACCCCCTATCTGTAAAATACCGTCAAAGGAGTTTATGTGCAGGTGTTTTGCAGTCAGGATAAAGGAAACCTGTTCATCAAAGACTGCCTGGGAAAAAACAAAGGCAGGGGTTGAAGCGGTTTTGGATACATATTTTATGTTCTGAACCTCTTTTTCCGATAAAAGTCTTGCAAGGCAGGATTTTACTTCACCATGGTGATAAGCGGTGGCTTGATGAAGAATATTCCCAAGGGAATCAAGAACAGCTATGCTGGCAGATACTGATCCAACATCAATGCCAAGTATAGCTGAATTTGGTTTCATTGCTGGATTTTTTTCTGATCCTGATTTTATTGGGTAATCTGATGTAGTTATATGTTTTTTTTTCATTTTATATCTATCCGTTTTATATCTGTGCTGTTTTATATCTGTTTTTTTACCTGATTCCAGAGTTCATTGACCCCTGCAAGCCATCCATCTATAAACATCAGCTGATGGTCAATAGATCCTTCAATGGTGTTTTTTTCCAGCTCATAGGTTTCATATACTTCTTCAAAATATGTTTTAACTTTTGGATCTTCAGTTAATTTATACGTGTCATTAATATTCACTACGTATAAAAGATCCTCAAAATGGGCTGACTTGGCCCATTTCATTCCTTCTTTTTTTCCTGATTTAAAAAATTTTTTTTCCCAGATCATTTTTTCATGTTGAAGCCTTTTGATAATTTCAGGCAAGTCAAAGTCTTCTGAAAAACGTTTCTGAAAGTCCTCTTTCTTCTGAATAGCCTCTGTCAAAGCTTCTTGAAACATCTTGGAAAAATTAAATGAATCCCGCCACTCTTTGAGTTTCTCATGGAGGAGATCTGGTATGCTTAAGGTTATTTTCTGAACCATTGTATTATCCTTTAAATAAAAGGCTGTTCTGGATATGTGCTTATATGGTGTATACGTATTATTATTTTTCCCACGTGTCAATTGGTTTTTTTAATAATGATGTGTTGTATTTTCCGGATAAAACAAATATAAGTAA
>JAOZST010000286.1:0-3265 GCA_029939535.1 Desulfobacteraceae bacterium
TTCCAAGGGTGGGGGGATTGACTGTGGATGAAATCAAGGGTGAAGACGGATTAAGATAAATGAGTAAGATTATGGAGTAAGAAAATAGGTTTGCCATGGTTCATATTGAATTTACGATCAACGGGAAAGAAAAAGCCCTGGACATACCGGCTGATATAACGGCTTTGGAACTTATACGATCCCTGCTGGGATTAAAGGGCACCAAGGAAGGATGCGGTATTGGCGAGTGTGGTGCATGTACCATAAATGTGGATGGCATGGCCATTAATTCCTGTCTCATGCTGGCAGCCCAGCTGGATGGGACCAGCGTACTTACCGTGGAGGGACTTGCCACAGAAAACAGCCTGGCACCTGTTCAGGAAAAATTCATGGAAAACCACGGGGTTCAATGTGGTTTCTGCACTTCTGGTATTTTGATGAGTTCCCATGCCCTGCTGGCGGAAAATCCTGATCCAAATGATGAAGAGATTTCCAAGGCCATTGCCGGCAACCTTTGCAGATGCACCGGCTATCAACAGATTTTTACTTCAGTCAGGGAAGCGGCTGTTCTTACGGGTCAGCTAACTCAACAAAAGGGGGAGAAAGGCAATGAATGATATTGAATACATCCGGCCCCTGGATTTAAAGGAAACCCTGGATTTTTTATGGGACAATGGAGAAGACACAAAAATCATTGCCGGGGGCACCGATGTAATGGTGGATATAAGGTCTGAAGGACTGGACAGAAAGTATCTGCTGGACATCAGTCGTTTGGATGAATTAAAGGGGATTGAACTCAATGGCCATGAGCTTTCCGTGGGAGCAGGAGTCACTCTTTCTGAAATTGATTCTTCCAAGATTCTTGAATCCCATGCCCTGGCACTTAAAAAATCCGCTGTTAATTTTGCCAGCAGACAGATTAGAAATATCGCAACCATTGGGGGCAATGTGGCCCATTCTTCTCCCTGCGGCGATACAGTCCCTGCATTGCTGGTCCACGGGGCAAAGGCCCTTGTGGCCGATAAAAATGGAACCAGGCTTGTGCCCATGGAAGATATGGCAGACAAGGCATACATGTCCAGTCTTTCTCCCAGAGATATCCTTGTCAAATTTATTCTTACCCCATATCAAAATGGGTTTGCAGATTTTCAGAAAATTGGCAGAAGAAGGGAACTTGCAGTATCCAGGATCAGCCTGGCCGTATTTATAAAACAAGATACCCAGGGCAGAATATCCTTCTTTAAAATTGGCCTGGGCGCCTGCACCCCAACCCCCTGTAATATGGAAAAGGTTGAATCGTTTTTAACAGGAAAAGTACCCACTGAAGAGTCGATCTGGGAGGCAGGCGGCCTTCTGGCGGAAAATATGATTGAAATTACAGGAAGACGGTCTTCGGCAATTTATAAAGAACCTGCCGTACAAGGCCTTTTCATGAGAATATTATATCCTATGGTGAATTTATGAAATCCCAATCAAAGTATAGGTCAATAGGAAAAAATATCCGGCCCAGGGGTGTATTGGGAAAAATAAAGGGTGAGGCAAAGTTTTGTGCAGACCTGAATTTACAAGATCTGGATTTACAAGATTTAAGCCTAAAAGATAAGTCCCTGAAAGATCCATTAACCCTCCGGGTATTGAGAAGCAGCCGTCACCATGCAGAGATTGAAAACATTGATATTGAAAAGGCAAAGGCTATCCCTGGTGTAGCAGGGGTTTTTACTGCCAAGGATATTCCGGGTAAAAACCTCATGGGAATTATTAATAAAGATCAGCCCCTGCTGGCAGACGGCAAGGTACGTTCAAAAGCCGATCCTGTGGCCCTGGTGGCAGCCCTGACAGAGGAAATTGCCATCAAGGCCCTGGCAGCCATTGAAGTATTTTATAATGACCTTATTCCTGTATTGGATATGGAAGAAGCCCTTGCCCCGGATGCCCCCCAGATACATGAAAAAGGAAATGTTCTTTTTGTCCGCAGAATAAAAAAAGGGGATACAGAAGGGGCATTCAAGGATTGCCACACCATAGTTGAAAAAGAGTATAAGACCCAGGTCATTGAGCATAATTTTATTGAGCCCGATGCAGGGGCCGGGTATGTGGATGAAGACGGAACCCTGGTGATTTATGCATCCACCCAGAATCCCCATTATGATCATAAAGAGGTGACAGGGCTCCTGGGCCTTGAAGATGAACAGGTCAGGATCATCCAGGCAGCCACAGGCGGTGGATTCGGGTCCAAACTGGATTTGAATGTCCAGGGATTTATCGGCCTTGCCCTGTATCATTTGAAGAGACCGGTGCGCTATGTTTATACCCGGGAGGAATCCTATCTTGCCACGGCAAAACGCCATCCATTTAGTATCTATATGAAGACTGGAAGCGATAAAAATGGAAAGCTTAAAGCCATAAGAATGAGCACATTCTGTAATACAGGAGCCTATGGTTCCTATGGAATTGCAGTGGCAACCAGGTCGGCTGTCCATGGAACAGGACCCTATGAGATTGAGCATGTGGATATGGAATGCACCTGTGTTTACACAAATCAGATTTTTTCCGGTGCCATGCGGGGTTTTGGTGCCCCCCAGATGGCCTTTGCCCATGAAAGCCAGATGGATCTGCTGGCAGAAAAACTGGGCATGGATCCCCTGGAGATAAGAATTATCAACGGATTTAAAAAGGGATCAATAACTGGAACAGGCCAGAAATTAATGGACAGTGTGGGGTTTCAGGAGTGTCTTCAAAAGGTGAAGCCCTATTATGACCAGGCATCAAAGGAGTGGGTGACAAAAAAAATATCCCCGTTCATAAAACGGGGGATCGGCCTTGGAGGCATGTGGTATGGAATCGGCAATACAGGGGTTCAGAATCCGTCAACAGCCAGAATTGAAATGGACCAGAACGGGGGGATCACTCTTTTTACAGGCTGTGCCGACATCGGTCAGGGCTCAACAACCATCTTGACCCAGATTGCAGGGGAAATCCTGGGTGTTTTGCCCGAAGAAATTCATGTGGTTGTGGGGGATACAAAATTTACAACCAATGCAGGAGCCACCTCGGCCAGCCGCCAGACCTATATTTCAGGAAATGCCGTCAAGGATGCCACGGATAAGCTTGCCTCTGTCCTTTTGACAGAAGGGTCCAACAGGCTTAAAGTTTCAAAATCCCTTCTGGAGTTTAAAGATCATGGTATCCACGTTTCCGGCAATGAAGAAAAATCTGTGGATTTTTCCTGGTTAGCCAGGCAGATACATCAAAAAGGCGGTTCCCTGTCCTGGCAGGGATATTTTGA
>JAOZST010000014.1:0-12569 GCA_029939535.1 Desulfobacteraceae bacterium
TTTTATGTCATAACGACATTTATATTCTTCCGCCAGGATATGGCGGTAGTGACCTGGATTTAAGGTTAATCATATAATTTTTGCAATCCTTGTGCCATGAAAAGCAATAAATTAAAAATGGTGGATAAAGTAATTATTTTACCATATTATAGTTTTTTTAAAGATTTGAATATTTGAAGAAAAATGTACTGGTCGCAATTGTGCAACAATAGGAAGCGGTTTCATGAGATGCATGCAACATTGACCAAAGTTGGATATTCCTGCCATTTTAAAATTTTGTTTTTTATAAGGGCCTTGTTCTATGGCTTTTTATTTACTGATTTTCAAATTTTATTCAAATGGATTGGGCAGGTTTTGCAACGAGTTTCCGAATAAAACCGGCCATAAGTTCCAGGACTGTTTTCTGCTGTTGGTTGTGGGGGGAGTGACCGCAATCGTCTATAATTTGAATATCACAGTTTTTTATCCCGGTCTTTATTGCCCTTACTTGTTCAAGGGTGCCGTATTGGTCCTGACGACCCTGGATGGCCAATGCCGGAACCTTTATATGTTTTAAGAATTTTTCAATGTTCCAGTTTATGAATCCTGGTGAAAGCCAGATATCGTTCCATCCCCAAAAGGCAGTATCTATATTTTGTCCATGGTATTTTTCAAGTTTGTTTTTTAAATCATGATTAAGAAAATTATTTTTTGCCTTTGCTATGGAATCAACAGAAAGAGGCTCACAAAATACATGGGCAGCTTCTGTGATTAATCCTTTGAGATGAACTGAATGTGGGCTGCCCCCATAAATTATACCCATGGACCCGCCATCTGAATGGCCGATGATAATGTGATCTTTGATCCCGGCAGCATCCAGCACTGCCGGAAGAAATCGAAGAGCTTCCCAGTGCATGAAATTAATTTTTTTCGGTAGTTTACACCCACCAGATTTCCCGTATCCCAGCCGGGAATATACAAAGGAATTGCATTGGGTCATTCTGGACAATTTTAACGGGATATCTTTCCACAGGTCCACACACCCCAGACCTTCATGGAGAAAAATCAGTGTGGGATTTTTATCCATTCCCAGGCAATGCCATTGAACTTCAATTTTTTGTTCTTTAACGACAAGATATTTGTTCACGGGCAATAGACTCCTTATTTATGAATGGCTGGCCCTGGACTTAAGTGCATCATAGGCATTCTGGATTTCAAGGAATTTTTCATTGGCCAGATTTGAAAATTCTTCCCCCAGATGGGAGAGTTTATCCGGATGATATTGTTTTATTTTTCTTTTATAGGCTTCATGGATTTCCCTGGAACCGGCATTGGGAGAAATTCCTAGAATCTCATGGGCTGATTTGGGAATTTCTGTTTCCGCTGTATTTTCAGGACCCCGGGTGTTTTTTCTGCCAGAGTTATTTTGTCCTTTCTGCCCTGGTGGTGCCTGGTTTTTTTTCCTGCCTGGATTATTTCCAAAGGGTGATTTTCTTTTAAATAAAAACCAGGGCAGTTCTCCATGGCGAATTAAATAATAAATACTCCAGAGAACAACCCCGTCATCAATCCATCCCACATAGGGTAGCAGAATATCAGGGATAATATCAACAGGGCTGATCAGATAGGCAATGCCGAAAAGGATTAACATTATTTTAAGATACAGATTCATTTTCTCAGGCCTGGTTTAATACATCAATCATGGTAAAGACTCGTTTTCTGTCTTCCTTTAACAATAGTTTTTCCTTTAAAAATATCACTGCATCAAAGGTGCCGCTGACATAGATATCCCTGCCATTTATGTTATGGGTGAATTCAAACAGCGAAGATCCGTCATCTGCAGTCAGGGTATAGGTGTGCCAACCATGTCCGGAAAGATGTTCCCTGGGTATATTCCATTCTTTTTCCTGTATTTCAGGTGCCCTTATCTGCTGGATATCGTCAACCTTGAAATCAACTCCCAAATCGTTAAAATATCCCACCATGGCCCTGGCTGTGCCGGAGGTATCGGCTTTGCTCTGCTGATGGCTTTCTTTGACTTTAAGGGAAAAGCCTTTAAACAGGCCTGGAAATGTTCTGGCTCCATAGGCCATCATTGCCTGGAAGCCCACAATCTGTTTGGCCATATTAGGGGCAATGACTGCTAATATGGAACCCTGGTCCAGGGTTTGTTTCAGCTTTTCTCTATCTCCACCCGTGGTTCCCATGACAAAAGGGATATTGTTCCGGACATAAAATCTGGCATTTGAATTCACAGCCGTGGGATGGGTATAATCAATGGCAATAAAAAATGGATAAAGGGAAAGGATTTCTTTGATTTTCTCATCCCTGGTGTCAGGTTTGACAAGGGTGAAATCCATTGATCCTATATTGGTCATATCATGGGGGATATCAGCGCCTGTCAGGGAATAGGGAATAATTGTGAAACGTTTATCAACAATAGCTGCTGCAGCCATTGTTCTGGCCACATTTCCGGGAAGGCCGTTTATCATCACTGGTATTTTTTCCATTGAAGTGCTCCTTAAAGGCTCTTTACAAGTTTATTTAAGCCGGGCAAATATTCCATTTCCATTCTCTGGATATTGGCTTTCAAAGAATCAAGGGCATTTGGAATATGGAATTCAAAACTTTTTTTTCCTTTGACACGGGAGAGAAAAGCAAAAGCCCCCAGGAATTGAAGATTTCGTGTCAGGCAGCAGAATTTATAAGATTCTTTAAACTTTTTTTTCTTATGGTTTGAATCAATACCCAGTTTGGAAATGGTAAATGTCAGCAATTCTTCTTTAATGTTTTCTGACAGTTTAACATAGGGGTCTATTAAAAGGGAAGCAAGATCATATTGCAGAGGACCTGTACGGGCTGACTGGAAATCGATAAAATAAATATTTTTTTCTTTTATCATGATATTTTTTGACTGCATATCTCTGTGCATTAACCCTTGAAAAGAATATTTTAAGGCATTGTCAGCAATATAGTTGAACTCATCTGAGAAGTCTTCAATATCCAGTTTTTTATTGAGATACCCCTGTACAAATTCAGTCATGAAATAGGAACATTCTTTTTCCAGGATTAATTCTTTTGAATAGGATGGGGTCTGGCAGGTCCAGTCAGTGTTAAAACCCTTAATCCCTTTTTGGGAAAATTCAATGAGCTTAACAATGATTTCTTTATAAAGACTAATAATATCTACAGGGTCATGGCTTTGGTTAACAACCTGTGCCAGGTGGATATCCCCAAGATCCTCCAGGGCTACCATGCCTGACAATTGATCATGGCCCAGGATTTTGGGAACTGGGATTTGTTTTAAAGAAAGATGATTTCCGATGTTAACAAAGGCCTTAAGCTGGGACAGGTTTTCGCTGGGATCCAGACATATGCCATGGTCAGAGATTACCAGGGTCCCTTTATCATGGCTGGCCCTGGACCATTGCCTGTCAGAACCGTCACCTGCCAGTGAAGTTATTTGAATCTCCTTGATTCTATTTTCAGGCAGGCCGAAAAGATCAGCGCAAAGGCATTGTCTGGAAGTTTCTTTATAGGATGAGACAGTACCGATATCTTTCCAGAAAATCTGGTCAGGAATATAGGCTTTTACTTTTTTGTCCGGGCATAGAGTCTTGTAAACATCAATGCTGGAAAAAATCTTTTGATCCAGCATGTGTTCATGGATATCAGGAGACAATACCTGTATGCCGGTAAAGGCAAGGCCTTTTCCCTTGGAGGTAGTAAAGTTTTCAATAAATCCGTTTTTATCTATTTGTATCTTGTTGAATTCCGGATAATCATGGAGTACAAGGGTGGCAATTGCATTGGATGCCAGATGAAATTCATATACTTTTTTAAGGTCAATATCCGATACAATATCTGCATTGATCACAAAAAAAGGTTTTTTATTCATGAATGGCCTGAGATTGGCAACGGAGCCTCCTGTATCAAGGATCTGCGGTTCATACATGGTTTGAATTATTGAGGAGTGTCTGTGCTGCTGGGCAAAGACTTTAATTTGTTCATGGCAATGGTGAGTGTTAATGAATATTTTTTTACACCCGCAATGTACCAGTTTTTCAATGGCCAGGTCCAGTACAGGTCTCTGGTTGATGGTGAAAAGGGGCTTGGGAAGGATTTTTGTATAGGGTAATAACCTTGTGCCAAGCCCTGCGGCAAGAATGAGAGCTTCCATTGTATTATGAAAGGGTCAACCTGACCAGCCGGTCAATAATCTGTTTGTAATAATCAATCTGAATTTGATCCTCGGACCCTGTGATTTGATTTCTGGCAAAATAACTGGCTGAATTTCGATAATTGATCAGGGACAACGATTCTTTAAGGGAGATATTTCTTCTTTTGTATAATTTTCCGCCAAAGGAAAGGATTCTTTTAGCTTCTTCCCTGGCATCATATTTATCTGTTTTTTCTTTTTCCAAAAAGAGCAGGGTAGTCTTATATGATTCAAAAAATGGTAATAAAAATGCTGCAAACCATTTTAGCTTGCGCAGGCCCCTGGACGTCAGGTTTAACATATCCGGGTGGGCTGGGTCAGGTACAAGAATACCTTCATTGATAAATCCTTTAATGCATTTGGAAATTTGTTCTTCCGGGGTTATATCCTCATCAAATGAAAATTCATCGGTAAACATTTTTTGGAGAAATTTATACCGCAATACCAAATCAGACAGGGAAAATTTAAACTGGTCCATCTCCAGTATGGCCACGGCTGTGTAGGCGGCTGGAACAAAAAAGGAAATCACAGAGTTTTTATAATAGTCAAGGATAGCTCTTTTATTGTGTTTGACTATGAAATTAGTGTTGTCTGTAATTTCTCCTTCATCTTCATCGGCAAGTTCAATGAAATTCCTGGAGATAAAATTATGTATCACAGTATTGAGTGCAGTATCAGGATCAATCTGCAGGGTGTCTGACAATTCTACATTATTGAATGTCAAAAGATTCATATAGGTGTTCACCTGCTCAATCATCTGTTTTTTGACAAAGTTGTTTTTTGAGCTGTTTAAGATGGCAGAGGCTATGATGCCATGGGGAGTGGCCAGGGCATTTTCATTAATGGAATTGATTAATTTGTATCCAAATCCTTTAACAAATTGTATGTATTCCTCACTGCTTGCCCTGGACAGGTCTATATTTTTTTCTTTTAAATAGTCTTTGATGGATATGGGCTCATCAAATCTCATATAGACCTTTCCGTATTTCTTCTTTAAAAATTTCCGGGTATTGATCAACCCCTTAAGTGTTTCCGGAGCCTTTTTCCCGCCTTCAATTTCTTTTAGATAGGCATCTTCTTCCAATACCCTGTCATATCCAATAAAAATAGGAACAAAATACAAATTATCACATGCACCGTTCAGATAGGCATTTATGAGCATGGCAAGGCCGCCGGGCTTGGGTGCCAGAAGTTTTCCGGTCCTGCTGCGCCCCCCTTCTATGAAGATTTTAATATTAAATCCTTCATAGAGAAGTTTTTCAAGATAGGCTGCAAAAACTTTTGAATAGAGCTCAGCCCCTTTAAATGTCCTGCGAATGAAAAAGGCACCAGCCCTTCTGAACAGGGGGCCCAATGGCCAGAAAGAAAGATTCTTTCCAGCTGCAATATGGGGGCAGGGCATGTTGTTCTTAAACATCACATAGGGCAGAAGCAAATAGTCCAGATGACTTTTATGACAGGGAACAAGGACCAGGGGAGCTTTAGTGGATTTTTCCCTCATCCGGTTGATTTCATCCTGGTTTACCACCAGATCTTCAAAGATATTTTTAAAGATCCAGGTTAAAAGCCAACTGGCAAAATTAATTACTCTGAGGTTATAGTTTGCTGCAATTTCCTTGATATAGCCAGCTGCTTTTTTATTGACTTTATAAAGGGGAATATTTTTTTTGGCAGCGTAATCCGCCAGATATTCCCTAAGGGATTTTCTGGTCAGGATATCTTCTGTAATTTCCTGGCGGGATTTTAAAATGGGTCCTGTAATACTTTTCCTCTGGCGGTTTAAAATATCAACCAGATAGCTTCGCAGCCTATGGGTCTGGAATTCAGCATCCAGACGTTCAATTTCCGGGCGTTTGATAAATTCCTTGAGATTTACAGGGTCTGCCACGGCCATCTTTATTTTTTCCGGGGTACGGATAAGGATAAAGAGCCGTTTCATAAGGCTTGGTTTTTCATGGGTTCCAAACAAAATGTCTGCAAGGCCTGGGTCTTTGTGCATGGGTTTGCTCACATAAATAATGTCTTCAGGCACAATGATAACGGAAGTTTTTGATCGTTTTTGCAGTTCAATCAAATGGAAAAGAGGATCAGGGGTTGATTTGATAAACCGTTTATAAAAATCATCTTCTTCAATAAGGCAGACAAATCCGGCTTTTTTATTTTTCAGTTCTTTTTCAGCATACCCGGATGTATAGATATCCTTTAAATGGAAATGATGAAGAAAATAATCCACGTGGGATAAAAAAATCCTGAATATCCGCTTTAGAGATAAAAAGAAAAGAAATCTGAAATCAAATCCAAGTTCAGGATAGGGCAGTTCCAGTTCTTTTAATCTTGTATGGAAATATAAAAAATCAAAGATCCGTTTGTTTTTACTTGTATAAACAACTATACTGTTTTTTTCTATATTTTTTATCTTGTCCAGGTTGTGGTCATCAAGATTTACTTTTTTAACCAGGCGGCTGATAATCTTTTTAATGATATAGCTTTGATTGCCCGGGTAAAAACTGGTGTGGTAGTCATGGGTATTCCCAAGCAGGCAATTTAAATATTTTCGGAGCTTAGCTCTTGTGCTGGGCACAAAATTTTTAAGTGTTTGAAACAAGCTCATGAAGTATCCCTTCTAATTAAGGCCTTACAAAGCAAGGCATGTAAGATTTTATTAATTATCAAAGCTTGGTTCTAATGGCAATATTATTATTCATCAGCACAGGTTGAAGATTGAAAAAAACATGGGGAATCCCGTTAATACGGTATGTTTGCGGCTGGAAACAGGTATGCTAAAATAGCCTTGATTAAAAAATTGGGCTGTGCTATTTTTTTTCATCTATTGACAATCATTTTTTCAGTTTAATAATATCAATATTTTTAAATTAGAACACAAGTTAAGGAGGATACTTTTCATGAAAACGTTAATTGGTGGTGCTATTGCAGTTCTTCTAGGTATTGTCGGGCTGGCGGTTTGGTTTGGTGCATTTTTGAATCTTCTGGCTGGTTGTATCCCACCAGTACTTTTGCTGGGTGGCGGACTCGCCCTTTATCTGGGTTTTGATGAGCTTAAGGATTCCTGGAAAAAAGAAGACGGTGCTGATGCTCCAGCAAATGAAGACAAAACCAAAATCGCAGAACTTGAAAAAGAACTTAGTGATTTGAAAAAAAATAAATAAATATTTTTTTAAAATCTTGATAATCGGGGCCGTGTTTTACTCGGCCCCTTTTTTAATGGGAGAAGAGTCAAGAAAGTCTGCCACCTCATTTTCCTTTATATCAGAATGACCCTTTACATTGAAAGTGCACGCACTTCCAGTTTTTCCTCTGGTATTTTGGTATCAGCCATATAAATGGTATTTTTTTGTATTGCTTTTAAACTTATCTAACCCGGCTGCCCAGCCCACTGCAAGCTCTTCCAGATCTTTTTGTTTTGTGATTTTTGTTCTGAAATCCCGGCTGCCAAGAATCAGATCAATGGGCATGCGTTCATACTCGTATTCATAGGGTGGTGATTTAAACTTAAATTCCCTGGGATGCAATTTAATTATAAGCTGCATGAGTAAAAGAGATGTCCAATAGGGCTTGAAATCCTGCCTTGATGTGACATGGATATGAAAGCCCCTGCATACCTGATTCTGCCATTTACCTGAAGTGGGTTCAAAATTGACCGGTCGAAGACAGGCTCCCTGGATTTTTGGGCCTGCCTTTTGCAGGATTGCTCCAGTGTCCAGAAAAGGTGCTCCAAACTGCTCAAAGGGGAGGGTAGTACCACGGCCCTCGGAAATATTGGTTCCCTCAAAGATGACCTGGCCCGGGTAAACCATGCAGGACATGGGAGTGGGCAAGTTGGGAGAGGGAGGAATCCACACAAGCCCGGTGTCCTGCCAGTACATGTTGCGTTTCCATCCATTCATGGGGATGATTTTCAGGTCGCAACCCAGGTGAAATTCCTGATTAAAAAATTGAGAGATCTCTCCCACTGTCAGCCCATGCCGCATGGGAATGGAAAATCTTCCCACAAAGGAGGTATAATCTACATCCAGAAGATTTCCTTCTATCTCAAGGCCGCCAATGGGATTGGGCCGGTCAAGGATTACAACGGTTTTGTTGAGTTTTGCTGCAATTTCAAGGCAATAGGAAATAGTATATATAAAGGTATACACCCTTGTTCCCACATCCTGGATGTCTATGATAAGGGTATCAATCCTGTCAAACATGTCCTGGGTGGGAATTCTTGAGGAGTTGTAAAGACTGAATACAGGAATGTTCAGCAGGGGATGAAGCCCATGGTCTGATTCAATCATATTATCCTGCTTTTCAGCATAAAACCCATGCTGGGGAGAAAATAATGCCTTTAATTGCCCTGGAAAGGTCATGGTAATAATATCCAGGGCATGATTCAAATTTTTATCAACAGAGGCTGGATTGGCAAGGAGACCAAGGCGTTTTCCTTTTAACCAGCCTGGCGGGTTTGTTCCCAGGTTTTCAAGTCCTGTTTTTACCTTGTGATTATGACTCATAGTGATTCATGAATGCCTTATTTTGGAGTTGGCTTGCAATTAATTTACAACTGATCTCTACCATAGTTATTGACAAAATTTCAAATCCTAACTAAATATTGTTTTTTTACTTGCAGGAGGCAGGATTCAATGAAATTCAAAGTCAGCACCACTATTGAAAGCATCAAACCCTATGAGGCAGGCAAACCAATAAAAGAACTGGAGAGGGAATACCAGATCTCAAAAGCTGTAAAGCTTGCCTCCAATGAAAATCCCCTGGGTTTTTCTCCAAAGGTTAATGCAGCGGTTAATGAAAATCTTTCCAATATGAACAGGTATCCTGAACCAATTCCTCACAACCTGTGCAGAAAAATTGCAGATCGGTACAGGGTTGGTTTTGAAAATATTGTGCTTGGAAATGGATCTGATGATATCATTGCTCTTTTATGCCATGGCTTTTTAAATCCAGGGGATGAGGCTGTCATGCCTCTGCCTTCTTTTCTCATGTATGAAATCAGTGTCAAGGTTGCCAAAGGTGTGCCTGTCATGGTACCCCTCAAAGACTATACCACCAACCTTGACGGGATTATAGAAAAGGTGGGCCCAAAAACAAAGTTGGTTTTTATAACCAATCCATTTAATCCCACGGGCAGTACAATTACCCGGGATGAATTTCTGGCTTTTGCAAACCAGATGCCCAGGGATGTCATCATTGTGGTGGATGAAGCATATATCGAATTTGTCAGAGATGGGTCAGTGTTTAATTCACTTGATGAGCCTTTAAAAGATTCAAGGCTGGTTACTTTGAGGACTTTTTCCAAGGCCTATGGCCTGGCTGGTTTTAGAATAGGATATGGGATCATGGACAGGGAAGTTGCTGAAATCCTCAACAGGATACGCCAGCCTTTTAATGTGAACACCCTTGCCCAGGTGGCCGGGGAAGCGGCCATTTCAGACGATGAATTTTTAAACAAAAGCATTCAAACCATTCAAGGGGAAATTGATTATCTTTCTTTGGAATTAACAAAAATGGGATTTGTTCCTCTTCCCACCCAGGCTAATTTTCTCATGGTTGACTTGAAAACAGATGCCAACAATGTTTTTACTGCCATGTTAGAGCAGGGGGTAATTGTCCGGTCAATGAAATCCTATGGATTTGATACTTTTTTAAGGGTTAATGCTGGAACTGCTGAGGAAAATCAAATATTTATATCCGTTTTACAAGATGTCTTGAACAATCAAACCTAGGAAAAATATAGAGGAAAAAATATGAACCATAGAATCATCACCATTGACGGTCCGGCCGGAGCTGGAAAAACAACCATCAGTAAACTTTTGGCCCGCAGGTTAGGGTGTGTTTATGTGGATACCGGCGCCCTGTACCGGGGTGTTGCCTATGAAATACAGAAGCAGCAAATTGACTGGGAAGACGAATCATGCCTTGAAATTTTTCTTAAAAATTTGAAATTGAATTGTATTCTGGAAAAGGACAACCTTTCCCTGATATCTTCAGGAAAGGATATCACTCCTTTTATAAGGACCCCTGAAATTTCCATGCTTGCCTCAGCCACTTCGGCAAGACCCCAGATAAGATCCGCACTGCTGGATATCCAGCGAAATATCGCCCAGACCCAGGATGCAGTATTTGAGGGACGGGATATGGGTACTGTAGTGTTTCCCGAAGCTTCTTTTAAATTTTTTCTATTTGCAGACCTGTCTGTTCGTGCCAAAAGGCGATATGATGAAATACCTGGTTCTCAAAAGGATATAACCAGGGTCCAGCAGGAGATGGAAAGCAGGGATGCCAATGATTCTCAACGAAAAGAAGCTCCCCTGAAAGCAGCTTTTGATGCAATAAAAATAGATTCCACTGGTTTGACTATCCAGGAGGTTATTGACGAAATTCTTAAAAACATCTCAAAAGCATAGAATCCATCATATTTTAGTTGATTTTTTTAATTTTAGTTGTTATAAAGATAAATTGCACTTGTGCTCCTTTTACTTGTAGGCGGCAGGTACAAAAAAATTCGATTAGGGGGAATAATATTAATGAACAACATTACTGAAGAAAACGAAGACCAAGACATGAATACTGAAGAATTAGAGACACAGGAAACAGCATCTGAGACCGGGATGGAAGACATTACCGGAGAAGAGACCATGGAAGAGCTTTTGGGCATTTATGAATCCAGCCTTAGCAAATTTGAAGAGGGACAGGTAGTTACCGGAACTGTCATATCCGTCGGCAGGGAAAAAGTTCTCGTCGATGTGGGATATAAATCTGAAGGCCAGATCTCTATTCATGAATTCATTGATGAAGAAGGCAATATTAATGTCAATGTCAATGATGAATTTGAGGTAATGATTGAAGTCTGGGATGAGGAAGAGGAAACTGTTCTTTTGTCCCATGAAAAAGCCAAAAAGGTAAAAGTCTGGGATGCCATTAAAGACATTTATGACGATGACGGAACCATTGAGGGTGTCATTACCAGCCGGGTTAAAGGCGGTTTTTCCGTTGATATCGGTCTTCTGGCATTTCTGCCGGGTTCCCAGGCTGATTTACGGCCCATCCGGAACATGGATGAAATGGTGAACAAAACCTATACCTTTAAAATTCTTAAGTATAACAAGAAAAGAAACAATATCGTGCTATCCAGAAGGGTACTTCTTGAAGCCAAACGCGATGAATTGCGTACTACCACCCTTGCAGCCATTGAAAATGACAAGGTCATGGAAGGTATTGTTAAAAATATTACTGAATACGGTGTCTTCGTGGATCTTGGAGGTGTTGACGGACTCCTTCATATCACCGATATTTCATGGGGAAGGGTTAAACATCCGTCAGAACTCTTTTCTGTAGGTGATAAAATCAATGTGAAAATCCTTTCCTTTGATTTTGAAAAAGAAAGGGTATCCCTTGGTATGAAACAGCTGACGCCTGATCCCTGGACAATGGCTGTTGAAAAATATCCCATTCAATCCAAGGTAACCGGCAAGGTTGTCAGTCTGACTGATTACGGTGCATTTATAGAACTGGAAGAAGGTGTTGAAGGCCTGATCCATGTGTCTGAAATGTCCTGGACCAGAAAGATTCGTCATCCATCCCAGATGGTTGCTGTGGGCGAGGAAGTGGAAGCAGTTGTGCTTGACTTGAAACCGGATAACCGTAGAATCTCCCTTGGTATTAAACAAACCGTTGATAATCCATGGGAAGTGATTTCCCAGAAATATCCCGTGGGTACCATTATTGAAGGTAAAATCAAGAATATTACTGAGTTTGGTCTTTTCATCGGTATTGATGATGATATTGACGGCCTGGTTCATATTTCTGATATTTCCTGGACAAAACGGATCAAACATCCTTCTGAGGTATACAAGAAAAATGATACCATTCAGGCAGTTGTCCTTGATATTGATAAAGGCAATGAAAGATTTTCTCTGGGTATCAAACAGACCCAGGCAGATCCCTGGGAATCCGTTGCAGAACGTTATGAAGTGGGTAAGGAAATATCCGGTGTTATCACCAATCTCACCGACTTTGGCGTATTTGTAGAACTGGAAGAAGGGATTGAAGGCCTTGTTCATGTTTCTGAAATCAGTAAAGAAAACGTCAAGAGTCCAAAAGAGCGTTACCAGATCGGAGAGACCATTACTGCAAGGGTAATGAATATAAACTCCGATGAAAGACGGATTGGACTTTCCATCAAACGTCTTGAAGAAGATGACGATGATAAGTATCTTGAAGAATTTGCAAAGAACATGAAACCTGCTACCTCTTCTTTTGGTGAAATCCTCCGGACCAATATCCAGGAGCAGATTGAAGCCAATAAAGCTCAGGAAGCAGCTGAAGAAAAGAAAAAAGATTAAGACCAAGATTAAGA